>NZ_JASCPN010000063.1:0-32029 GCF_029960155.1 Pseudomonas sp. PS01300
GGCCCGGGCTCATACAGCCCGGGCCCGGCCGCCGCCGTTGGCGTTTGCAGAGAACACGCAATGCCGCTGTCCAACGTTCACATCCTTCACCAGGATGCCGCCATCCTGGTGGTCAACAAGCCGACCCTGCTGCTGTCCGTGCCGGGGCGCGCCGACGACAACAAGGATTGCCTGATCACCCGCCTGCAGGAAAACGGCTACCCCGACGCCCTGATCGTGCACCGTCTGGATTGGGAAACCTCGGGGATCATCCTGCTGGCGCGCGACGCCGACAGCCACCGCGAGCTGTCGCGCCAGTTCCATGACCGTGAAACCGAGAAGGCCTACACCGCGCTGTGCTGGGGCCAGCCTGCGCTGGACAGCGGCAGCATCGACCTGCCGTTGCGCTACGACCCGCCCACCAAGCCACGGCACGTGGTGGACCACGAGCAGGGCAAGCATGCGCTGACCTTCTGGCGCATCGTCGAGCGCTGTGGCGATCATTGCCGGGTGGAGCTCACGCCGATTACCGGGCGTTCGCACCAGTTGCGCGTGCACATGCTGTCGATCGGGCATCCGCTGCTGGGGGATCGACTGTACGCCTACCCCGAGGCCCTGGCGGCGCATGAGCGGTTGTGCCTGCATGCCAGCATGCTGAGCTTCACCCACCCGGTGAGCGGCGAGCGACTGCGCTTCGAATGCCCGGCGCCGTTCTGATACACCGCGGCGCGGCTATCGCGGGTCAACCCGCTCCCACAACGATCACCCTGAACGCTGTGGGAGCGGGCTTGCCCCGCGATAGGGCCCACGCAAATCCGTGATCAATACGTTAAACTCGCGCCACTGCTGTCTGGAGTGACCTATGCGCGATGCACTGAACCAAGGCCTGATCGACTTTCTCAAGGCCTCCCCCACGCCGTTCCACGCCACCGCCAGCCTGTCGCAGCGCCTCGAGGCCGCCGGCTACCAGCGCCTGGACGAACGTGACAGCTGGGCCACAACGCCCGGCGGACGCTACTACCTGACCCGCAACGACTCCTCGATCATCGCCATCAAGCTCGGCCGCCATTCGCCGCTGCTCGACGGCATTCGCCTGGTCGGCGCCCACACCGACAGCCCCTGCCTGCGCGTCAAGCCACAGCCCGAACTGCAACGCCAGGGCTTCTGGCAGTTGGGCGTGGAAGTCTACGGTGGCGCCCTGCTGGCCCCCTGGTTCGACCGCGACCTGTCGCTGGCCGGGCGCGTGACCTTCCGCCGCGACGGCAAGGTCGAAAGCCAGCTGATCGACTTCAAGCAGCCCATCGCGGTGATCCCCAACCTGGCGATCCACCTCAACCGCAGCGCCAACGAAGGCTGGGCGATCAACCCGCAGACCGAGCTGCCACCGATCCTGGCCCAGGTGGCCGGTGACGAGCGCGTCGACTTTCGCGCCCTGCTCACCGAGCAACTGGCCCGCGAACATGGCCTGAACGCCGACGTGGTGCTGGACTACGAGTTGAGCTTCTACGACACCCAGGACGCCGCCGTGGTCGGCCTGCATGGCGACTTCATCGCCGGCGCGCGGCTGGACAACCTGCTGTCGTGCTACGCCGGCCTGCAGGCCCTGCTGGCCGCCGACAGCGACGAGACCTGTGTACTGGTGTGCAACGACCACGAAGAGGTCGGCTCCAGCTCCGCCTGCGGCGCCGACGGCCCGATGCTGGAACAGACCCTGCGCCGCCTGCTGCCCGACGGTGACGATTTCGTCCGGGCCATCCAGCGCTCGCTGCTGGTGTCGGCCGACAATGCCCACGGCGTGCACCCCAACTACGCCGACCGGCACGACGGCAACCACGGGCCCAAGCTCAACGCCGGCCCGGTGATCAAGGTCAACAACAACCAGCGCTACGCCACCAACAGCGAAACCGCCGGTTTCTTCCGCCACCTGTGCATGGCCGAGGAAGTGCCTGTGCAGAGCTTCGTGGTGCGCAGCGACATGGGCTGCGGCTCGACCATCGGCCCGATCACCGCCAGCCACCTGGGTGTGCGCACGGTGGACATCGGCCTGCCGACGTTTGCCATGCACTCGATCCGCGAGCTGTGCGGCAGCCAGGACCTGGCGCACCTGGTCAAGGTGCTGACCGCGTTCTACCTGAGCCGCGATCTGCCCTGACCTGACAGGCCTGCGCCCACAGCACTGCGGTGATCGCCAAACAGGCGCCGTACCTGTGGGCGCTGGCTTGCCAGCGAAGAGGCCACGACTGACCCCCATCAACCCGCGCGCAAACATTTGGCGCTATGCTTGCCCATCATTACACCTCCTACAGCATAAGGACCTTGCGCATGTCCGAGTTTCAAACGATGTTCCTCCCGGTGATCGCCGGGTTGATCCTGCTCACCGTCGGCTTCAGCATGCGCGAGCGCAACAGCGGGGTGCTGATGATGTGGATCGGCATGCTGGGCATCCTGGGCATCATGGTGTGGAAGATCCTCGAGAAACTCACCTGACAAATGCTCTACACTCGGGCGATTGAGTGTTCGAGGTTGATCGTCCGGTGCCTGCCTTCCTGCGTTTCCTGTCCCTGCTGCTGATTCTGTTCCTGCCCCTGGGCCACGCACACGCGGCCGGCCTTCCGGGCCTGCTTGGCGGTTCGAGCAAACCCCAGCCCGAGGCGACTGAACCCCTCGCGCAATCGCTCGACGATGTCATCAAGAACCTCGAGAACGACCAGCAACGCAGCAAGCTGCTGGCCGACCTGAAGAAGCTGCGCGACGCCACCAGGCAAGCCCAGCCCAGTGCCGAGCAAGGTGTGCTGGGCCTGATCGGCACCACCTTCAACGAACTGGAAAAGCAGTTCAGCGGCGAGGCCAGCCCGTTCAACCGCTGGAGCCGCGAACTGGAGCTGGCCCAGATCGAGCTCAGTGCGCGGGTGGTGCCGGTGCATGAATGGCCGACGATCCTGTTCGGTTTCGCCGCCATCATCGCGCTCTGGAGCCTGCTGGCCTACGCGCTGAACTGGGTCAGCCACCAGGTGCGCCTGCGCTTCGGCCTCACCGAAGAGCTGCCGCAACACCCGCGCACCTGGGACCTGGTGCGCTTCGCCCTGCGCAAGCTCGGGCCTTGGCTGGTGGCGCTGATCATCACCGTGTACCTGAGCTTTGCCCTGCCCTCTTCGCTGGGCAAGTCGATGGCCATGGTACTGGCCTACGCCCTGGTGGTCGGCACCTGCTTCTCGGCCATCTGCGTGATCGCCTTCTCGCTGCTCGATGGCCCGCACCGCCACCGCGCCCTGTACATCCTGCGCCACCGCGCGTTCCGTCCGCTGTGGCTGATCGGCAGCTTTGCCGCCTTCGGCGAGGCGATGAACGACCCACGCATGGCCGCCGCCCTGGGCGACCACCTGGCGCACACCCTGGCGACCCTGGCCAACATTCTGGCGGCGCTGTCCACCGGGCTGTTCATCCTGCGCTTTCGCCGCCCCATCGCGCACCTCATTCGCAACCAGCCGCTGTCTCGGCGCCTGACGCGCCGCGCCCTGAGCGACACCATCGAGATCCTCGGCACCTTCTGGTACCTGCCGGCCCTGGTGCTGGTGGGCATTTCGCTGTTCGCCACGTTCGTGTCCGCCGGCGACACCAGCACGGCCCTGCGCCAGTCGCTGATGTGCACGGTGCTGGTGGTGATGTGCATGGTGGTCAACGGCCTGGTGCGCCGCCATGCGCTCAAGCCGCAGCGGGCCAACCGGCGCCAGGCGGTCTACGCCGAACGCCTCAAGAGCTTTGGCTACACCCTGGTGCACCTGCTCATCTGGCTGGTGTTCATCGAGCTGGGCCTGCGTGTATGGGGCTTCTCGCTGATCGGTTTCACCGAGGGCGAAGGCCACGAGGTGGCGGTGCGCGTGTTCGGCCTGGCCGGCACGCTGATCGCCGCCTGGCTGGTGTGGATCCTCAGCGACACCGCCGTGCACCACGCACTCACCCGCTCGCGCAAGGGCCTGGCCAATGCCCGTGCGCAAACCATGATGCCGCTGATCCGCAACGTGCTGTTCGTGGCCATCTTCATCATCGCGGTGATCGTGGCCCTGGCCAACATGGGCATGAACGTCACGCCGCTGCTGGCCGGTGCCGGTGTGATCGGCCTGGCCATCGGCTTTGGTGCGCAATCGCTGGTAGCCGACCTGATCACCGGCCTGTTCATCATCATCGAGGACTCCCTGGCCATCGATGATTATGTGGATGTCGGCGGCCACCTGGGGACCGTCGAAGGCCTGACCATCCGTACCGTGCGCCTGCGCGACATCGACGGCATCGTGCACACCATCCCGTTCAGCGAGATCAAGAGCATCAAGAACTACTCGCGCGAATTCGGCTACGCGATCTTCCGCATCGCCATCCCCTACAACATGAGCATCGACAAGGCCATCGGCCTGGTTCGCGACGTGGGCCAGAAGATGCGCAGCGATCCGCTGCAACGGCGCAATATCTGGTCGCCGCTGGAGTTCCAGGGGGTGGAGAGCTTCGAGTCCGGCTCGGCGGTGCTGCGCGCGCGCTTCAAGACCGCGCCGATCAAGCAATGGGAGGTGTCGCGGGCATTCAACCTGGCGCTCAAGCGCCAGCTCGACGAAGCCGGGCTGGACCTGGCTACCCCGCGTCTTTCGGTGCAGGTGGTGACCGCCGGCGGTGGCCCCGCGCAGGACACCGCCCCCGCCGACAGCAACGCCTAGCCCGCCTCGGCCACGATGCGAATCGCATCGTGGCGCCAGTACTCCAGGTCGCAGTCGATCAGCCGCCCGTGCTGGTCGCTGTTGACCCGGGTGATATGCAGGCCGGCACTGCCGGCCGACACCTTCAGCGCCATCGCCGCCGCCACCGGCAACGCGGTGGGCAGCGTCTCGAAACGCACCCGGCCATAGGCGATGCCGTAGTGCAGCGCGTACAGCTCGGTCAGCGACTGGCTCAGGTCGAAATCCAGAATCCCGGCAAAGTACTCGGGGTTGAGGTAGTGCTCGGCATAGAGCACCGCGCGCCCATCGATACGCCGCAGGCGGCAGATCTGGATCACGCTGGACAGCGCCGGCAATTGCAGGCGCGCACAGATCGCCGCCGGCGCCGGCTGCAGGCGGGCCGACAACAGTTCGGTAGCCGGCTGTCGGCCCTGGTCGCGCACCATGGCGTGGAAGTGGCTGCGCTCGATCAGGTCATAGCTCAGGCGCTGGGGCGCCACGAACCAGCCACGGCGTTCCTCGCGGTAGATCAGCCCGCAAGCCTCCAGTTGCACCAGCGCCTCGCGCAGGGTGATGCGCGTGGTATCGAACACCTCGCTGAGCTTGCGTTCGGCCGGCAACTTGCAGCCGGGCGCCAGCAGGCCATGCTCGATCTGCTCTTGCAGGGCATTGCATATGGCTGTTACTGCACGCGTGGGCAGTCGATGCATCAAGGGTTACCTATCTGGACTAGTCCAGCCTGGTGCGTGTGCCAGAACGGCGCAGCGACGATGGCCGGGCGGAGTAACCAAAGCCTAGGCAATCCACATGAACGGCACATGACAGTGCGCCGGACGGTCACGCACAGGCCCGGTCGAGCGCGGTCAAGGCGTTGCGGATCAAGCACTTGAAACTGGTCTACGCTCTATTTTCAGGGCCGCTGCACACACCTGGCGCGGCGCCTTCGACATCAAACTGTCATGCAACCGGCCTACCTTGGCTCGGGTATTGCTGACCTAGACCAACCGAATCGAAACCCTCTCAGCGTTTTGCACGGCACCCATCAAGGAGCTTCGGATGAAACAGCTTTTTCTGGCCTCACTGTTAGGCACCAGTATTGCCCTGTGCACCTCGGCCATGGCCGCGGACACCGACCTCAAGGCCCTCGAGGACGCCGCCCGCAAGGAAGGCGTCGTCAACAGCGTCGGCATGCCCGATGCCTGGGCCAACTGGAAGGGCACCTGGGCGGACCTGGCGAGCAAGTACGGCCTCAAGCACATGGACACCGACATGAGCTCGGCCCAGGAAGTGGCCAAGTTCGATGCCGAGAAAGACAACGCCAGCGCCGATATCGGCGACGTCGGCGCCGCCTTCGGCCCCATTGCGCTGGCCAAGGGCGTGACCCAGCCGTACAAGCCCAGCACCTGGGAGCAGATACCGACCTGGGCCAAGGACCAGGACGGACACTGGGCACTGGCCTATACCGGCACCATCGCCTTCATCATCAACAAGCAGCTGGTCAAGGAAGAAGACATTCCCAAGACCTGGCACGACCTGGAAAAGGGCAAGTACAAGGTCGCCATCGGTGACGTCGGCACCGCAGCCCAGGCGGCCAACGGCGTACTGGCTGCAGCCATTGCCTACAAGGGCGACGAGTCCAACATCGAGCCGGGCCTGCAACTGTTCACCAAGCTGGCCCAGCAAAAGCGCCTGTCGCTGGCCAACCCGACCATCCAGACCCTTGAGAAGGGCGAGATCCAGGTCGGCGTGGTGTGGGACTTCAACGGCCTGAGCTACCGCGAGCAGATCGACCCGAAACGCTTCGAGGTGCTGATCCCGTCCGACGGCTCGGTGATGTCCGGCTACACCACCATCATCAACAAGTACGCCAAGCACCCGAACGCCGCCAAGCTGACCCGTGAATACATCTTCAGCGATGCCGGGCAGACCAACCTGGCCATCGGCCATGCGCGGCCGATTCGTGCCGAGCACCTGAAGCTGCCGGCGGACGTGCAGGCCAAGCTGCTGCCCAACGAGCAGTACGCGCCGGCGCAGCCGATCAAGGATGCAGCGGCATGGGAAGCCACCTCCAAGGCCCTGCCGCAGAAGTGGCAGGAGCAGGTCATCATCGAGATGGAGTGAAACCATCGCGGGTCAGGCACGCTCCCACAAGGAGCGGGCCTGACCCGCGATGTGGTCATCGCTGTCACCGGAGCCACCCATGAACCACAACGTCATCCTCGTCATCCTCGACGGCCTCAACCACCAGGTGGCCCACCACGCCATGGGCCACCTGCATGCCTATGTAGAAGCAGACCGCGCTGCCCTGTACCGCCTGGAATGCGAGCTGCCGGCACTGTCGCGACCACTCTACGAATGCATCCTCACCGGTGTGCCGCCGATCGACAGCGGCATCGTGCACAACAACGTCACGCGCCTGTCCACCCAACGCAGCATTTTCCACTACGCCCGCGACGCCGGGCTGAGCACCGCCGCCGCGGCCTACCACTGGGTCAGCGAGCTGTACAACCGCTCCCCTTTCGAACCGCCGCGTGACCGCCACACCCATGCGCCGAAACTGCCGATCCAGCATGGCCTGTTCTACTACGCCGACCACTACCCCGACTCGCACCTGTTCGCCGACGCCGAGTACCTGCGGCGCAAGCACGCACCGAATTTCCTGCTGGTGCATCCGATGAACATCGACGATGCCGGGCACAAGCACGGCCTGGACAGCAGCCAGTACCGCAACAGCGCACGCAGCGCCGATATCCTGCTGGCCGACTACCTCAGCACCTGGCTGCAGGACGGCTACCAGGTGCTGATCACCGCCGACCACGGCATGAACAACGACCGCTCGCACAACGGCGTGTTGCCCGAGGAGCGCGAAGTGCCGCTGTTCGTGTTCGGCGACCGGTTCAGCCTCGACCCGGCCGCCAAGCCCCTGCAGACCGAACTGTGCGGCACCGTATGCGAACTGCTCGGCATCCCCCACGACAAGCCGGTATGCCGGGAGCTGCTCTCGTGAACTCGATCACCCGTGGCAAATGGCTGGCGCTGTTGTGCCTGCTGCCCTTCGCGGTATTTTTCATCATCTTCCAGATCGCCCCGCTGACCTGGGTGGCCGTGCACAGCCTGCAGGCCGAAAGCGGCTGGGGCCTGGACAATTTCAGCAAGGTGCTGGGCTCGAAGTTCTACCGCCAGGCCATCCAGCACAGCCTGGAGATCAGCTTCTGGTCGAGTCTGTTCGGCATCCTGATCGCCATCCTGGGCAGCTATTCGCTGCGCAAGGTGGACTCGCGCCTGCGCGACTTCGTCAACGCCTTCGCCAACATGACCAGCAACTTCTCCGGCGTGCCGCTGGCCTTCGCCTTCATCATCCTGCTCGGCTTCAACGGCGCGCTGACCCTGCTGCTCAAGCAGGCCGGGATCATCGAGGACTTCAACCTCTACTCCAAGACCGGGCTGATCATCCTCTATACCTACTTCCAGATCCCGCTGGGCGTACTGCTGCTGTACCCGGCGTTCGACGCCCTGCGCGAAGACTGGCGCGAATCGGCCGCCCTGCTGGGCGCCAGCGCCTGGGATTACTGGCGCCTGATCGGCCTGCCGGTGCTGACCCCGGCGCTGCTGGGCACCTTCGTGATCCTGCTGGCCAACGCACTGGGCGCCTACGCCACGGTGTACGCGCTGACCACCGGCAACTTCAACGTGCTGCCGATCCGCATCGCCGCGCTGGTGTCCGGCGACATCTCGCTGGACCCGAACCTGGCCAGCGCGCTGGCGATGATCCTGGTGGGGCTGATGACCCTGGTCACGCTGGTGCACCAGTGGCTGTTGAAGAGGAGCTACCATGTCTCGCGCTGAATCGGGCCCGGCCGGGCTCTACCACCGCGTGGTGGTGTACGTACTGTTCGTGATCCTGCTGCTGCCGCTGGCCGGCACCCTGCTCTACTCGTTGTCCACCAGCTGGTCGGCGAGCCTGCTGCCCAGCGGGCTGACCTTCAAGTGGTACCTTGCGCTGTGGAGCGAGCCGCGTTTTCTGGCCGCCTTCGGCCAGTCGCTGCTGGTGTGCGTGGGCGCGCTGGTACTGTCGGTGCTGCTGATCCTGCCGCTGCTGTTCGTGGTGCACTACCACTTCCCCAGGCTCGACGCACTGATGAACATCCTCATCCTGCTGCCCTTCGCGGTGCCGCCGGTGGTGTCGTCGGTGGGGCTGCTGCAGCTGTATGGCTCGGGGCCGATGGCGATGGTCGGCACGCCGTGGATTTTGATCGGCTGCTATTTCACCGTGGCCCTGCCCTTCATGTACCGCGCCATCACCAACAACCTGCAGGCGATCAACCTGCGCGACCTGATGGATGCCGCCCAGTTGCTGGGGGCCAACACCTGGCAGGCCGCGTTTCTTGTGGTGCTGCCCAACCTGCGCAAGGGCCTGATGGTGGCGCTGCTGCTGTCGTTCTCGTTCCTGTTCGGCGAGTTCGTGTTTGCCAACCTGCTGGTGGGCACCCGCTACGAGACGCTGCAGGTGTACCTGAACAACATGCGCAACAGCAGCGGGCACTTCAACAGCGCGCTGGTGATTTCCTACTTCCTCTTCGTGCTGGTGCTGACCTGGGCAGCCAACCGCCTGAACAAGGACAAGACCTGAAATGAGCTTCGTCAGCATCCAGAACCTGCAAAAAAGCTACGGCGCCAGCGCGGTGTTCAACGACATCAACTGCGAGATCGGCCGCGGTGAGTTCGTCACCCTGCTCGGCCCCTCCGGCTGCGGCAAGTCCACCCTGCTGCGCTGCATCGCCGGCCTGACCGCTGTAGACAGCGGCAGGATCCTGCTCGACGGGCAGGACCTGGTACCGCAGAGCCCGCAAAAGCGCGGCATCGGCATGGTGTTCCAGAGCTACGCGCTGTTCCCCAACATGAGCGTGGAGCAGAACGTCGCCTTCGGCCTGCGCATGCAGAAGATCAAGGGCCAAGACGGCCACCCACGGGTACTCGAGGCGCTGCGCATGGTCGAGTTGCAGGACTTTGCCAGCCGCTACCCGCACCAGCTCTCCGGCGGCCAGTGCCAGCGCGTGGCCCTGGCCCGCTCGCTGGTGACCCGCCCGCGCCTGTTGCTGCTGGACGAGCCGCTGTCGGCGCTGGATGCACGCATCCGCAAGCACCTGCGCGAACAGATCCGCCAGATCCAGCGCGAGCTGGGCCTGACCACCATCTTCGTCACCCATGACCAGGAAGAGGCGCTGACCATGTCCGACCGCATCTTCCTGATGAACCAGGGCCGCATCGTGCAGAGCGGCGATGCCGAATCGCTGTACACCGCACCTGTGGATGCCTTCGCGGCCGGCTTCATCGGCAACTACAACCTGCTCGATGCCCAGAGTGCCAGCCGCCTGCTGCAACGTACGGTGAACAGCCGCCTGGCAATCCGCCCCGAAGCCATCGCGCTGAGCCTGGAAGGCGAGCGCGAAGGCCTGGTGCGCAGTCACAGCCTGCTGGGCAACGTGATCCGCTACCGCATCGAAGCGCGTGGTGTGGAGCTGGTGGTGGATGTGCTCAATCGTTCAGCCGCCGATCTGCATGCGGACGGCGAGCGGGTATCCTTGTCCATCGATCCCACCGCCCTCTGCGAAGTTGCCTGAGGGCCGAACAGGAGTTTTGTTGTTATGGCTTTAGCGATTTTCGATCTGGATGAAACCCTGATCCACGGCGACTGCGCCTCGCTGTGGAGCGAGCAGATGGTGCGCCTGGGCTGGGTGGACGGTGAGTCGTTCCTGCGCAGGGACCGTGAGCTGATGGAGGCCTACGGCAAGGGGCACCTTGCGATGGAAGACTACATGGCGTTCAGCCTGGAGCCGCTGATCGGGCGCACACCAGAGGAAGTCGATCATCTGGTCGAGCCGTGGGTGGAAGACTTCATCGAGCCGATCATCTTCAGTGAGGCCACCCGCACCATTGCCGAGCACCGCAAGGCGGGGGATCGAATTCTGGTGATCTCGGCCTCGGGTGTGCATCTGGTGGGACCGATTGCCGCGCGCCTGGGGATCGACGAGTACCTGGGCATCGAGCTGGAAGTGGAAAAAGGGTTCTACACCGGCAAGACCGTGGGCACCCTGACCTACCGCGAAGGCAAGATCACCCGCTTGCTGGAGTGGCTGGACCAGCAGGAAGAGAACCTGGAAGGCGCAAGCTTCTATTCCGATTCGCGCAATGACCTGCCGTTGCTGCTGAAGGTTGACCACCCGTATGTGGTCAACCCGGACCCGGTGCTGCGCGAGCATGCCGAGAAGAATGGCTGGCCGATTCTGGCCTGGGCCTGAAAAAAATTCGCCGGCAAGGTCGGCTCCTGCAGGAGTCGGCCTTGCCGGCGAACAGGGCCCTATACCAGGCTGTCGTCGATCACCAGCACCAACTTGCCCGATACCTGGTTGCCCGCCAGTTCGGCATACGCCGCCTCGGCGTCCTTCACCGCATAGCTGCCTACCAGTTGCGGCTTCAAGCGCCCTTCGGCGAACAGCGGCCACACCTGTTGGCCCAGGTCACTGAGCAGGTCGGCCTTGAACTGGTCATCGCGATTGCGCAGGGTCGAGCCGGTCACCTGCACCCGCTTGGCCAGTACCTGGGCCAGGTCCAGCTCGGCCTTGCGCCCGCCCATCAGGCCGATGATCACCCAGCGCCCGTCACGGGCCAGCAGTTTGAGGTTGAGCGCCGCATAGTTGGCCCCCACCGGGTCCAGGATCACATCGAACGGGGCGAAGTCGTTCAGCGCCTCTATATCGTCACCGCGCACCACGCCACCGCTGGCGCCCAGCGCCTGACAATAGGCCAGCCGCTCGGCCGAGCCCACGCTGACCCAGCTGGGGCTGCCGAAGGCCTTGCACAGCTGGATGGCCGCCGACCCCACGCCGCTGGCGCCGGCATGCAGCAACACCTTCTCGCCCGGCTTGAGGCCGCCCAGCTGGAACAGGTTGAGCCAGGCCGTGGCGTATACCTCCGGGATCGCAGCCGCCTGCTGCAGGCTCAGGCCCTCGGGCACCGGCAGCACGTGGCGCGCATCGACCACCACCTCTTCGGCCATGCCGCCACCGGCCAGCAGTGCGCATACCCGGTCGCCCACCTGCCAGGACACCCCGGCTCCCACTTCGCTGATCACCCCGGCACATTCCAGGCCCAGGAACTCGCTGGCGCCCGGTGGCGGCGGGTACAATCCGGCACGCTGCAACAGGTCGGCGCGATTGAGCCCGGCCGCTGCCACGCGGATGCGTACTTGACCTACATCGCAAGTTGGACTTGTCGTCTCAACCCACTCCACATGTCCGTCAACGCCTTGCAATGCCTTCACAGTGCCTCCATAGTTGAGTCATGACTGAGCCTGGCTGCCTTGGCACCAGGCTTTTTGCATTATGCGTCCGGCTCCATGGAACCGGCGAATTCAAAGACGGCCTAATATGCGTGATCAATTGCCCCTACGTCGAATCAGCATGAAGCATCTCCTGCCCAGCACTGCCCTCGCCCTGATGATCGGCCTTGGCAGCTTGCCGCTGGCCGGCGCCGCTTCGGCCGCCAACAGTTGGGACAAGTTGCAACCAGACCGCGATGAAGTGGTCGCCAGCCTGAACGTGGTCGAGTTGCTCAAGCGCCACCACTACAGCAAGCCGCCACTCAATGATGCGCGCTCGGTCATCATCTACGACAGTTACATCAAACTGCTCGATCCCTCGCGCAGTTACTTCATGGCCAGCGATATTGCCGAGTTCGACAAGTGGAAGACGCAGTTCGACGACTTCCTCAAGAGCGGCAACCTGGACCCGGGCTTCACCATCTACAAACGTTATCTGGATCGCGTGAAATCGCGCCTGGACTTCGCCCTGGCCGAGCTGAACAAGGGCGTCGACAAGATCGACTTCACCACCCAGGAAACCCTGCTGGTCGACCGCAAGGACGCTCCGTGGCTGCAGAACCAGGCCGAGCTCGACGACCTGTGGCGCAAACGCGTCAAGGACGAGGTGCTGCGCCTGAAGATCGCCGGCAAGGAACCCAAGGCCATCCAGGAACTGCTGACCAAGCGCTACAAGAACCAGCTCGCGCGCCTGGACCAGACCCGCGCCGAAGATATCTTCCAGGCCTACATCAACACCTTCGCCCAGTCGTACGACCCGCACACCAACTACCTGTCGCCCGACAACGCCGAGAACTTCGACATCAACATGAGCCTGTCGCTCGAAGGCATCGGTGCGGTGCTGCAAAGCGACAACGACCAGGTCAAGATCGTGCGCCTGGTGCCGGCTGGCCCTGCCGCCAAGACCAAGCAAGTGGCCCCGGCCGACAAGATCATCGGCGTGGCCCAGGGCGACAAGGAAATGGTCGACGTGATCGGCTGGCGCCTGGACGAAGTGGTCAAGCTGATCCGCGGCCCGAAGGGCTCCGTGGTGCGCCTGGAGGTCATCCCGGCCAGCAACGCGCCTAACGACCAGACCAGCAAGATCGTCTCGATCACCCGCGAAGCGGTCAAGCTTGAAGAACAGGCCGCCAAGAAGTCGGTGCTCAAGCTCAAGCAGGACGGACGCGACTACAAGCTGGGCATCATCGAGATCCCGGCCTTCTACCTCGACTTCAAGGCGTTCCGCGCCGGGGATCCGGAGTACAAGTCCACCACCCGTGACGTGAAGAAACTGCTCACCGAACTGCAGAAGGAAAAGGTCGACGGCGTGGTCATCGACCTGCGCAACAACGGCGGCGGCTCCCTGCAGGAAGCCACCGAGCTGACCAGCCTGTTCATCGACAAGGGCCCCACCGTACTGGTACGCAACGCCGACGGCCGTGTCGACGTGCTCGAAGACGAAAACACCGGTGCCTTCTACAAGGGCCCGCTGGCGCTGCTGGTCAATCGCCTGTCGGCCTCGGCCTCGGAGATTTTCGCCGGCGCCATGCAGGACTACCACCGTGCCCTGATCATCGGTGGCCAGACCTTCGGCAAAGGCACCGTGCAGACCATCCAGCCGCTCAACCATGGCGAGCTCAAGCTGACCCTGGCCAAGTTCTACCGGGTTTCCGGGCAGAGCACCCAGCACCAGGGCGTGTTGCCGGACATCGACTACCCGTCGATCATCGACACCAAGGAGATCGGCGAGAGCGCCCTGCCTGAAGCCATGCCGTGGGACACCATCCGCCCGGCCATCAAGCCGGCCGTCGACCCGTTCAAGCCGTTCCTTGCGCAACTCAAGGCACGCCACGAAAACCGCAGCGCCAAGGACCCGGAGTTCGTCTACATTCGCGATCGCCTGGCCCTGACCCAGCAGTTGATGAACGAGAAGACCGTCAGCCTCAACGAGGTGGAACGCCGCGCTCGCCATGCCGACATCGAAGGCAAGCAGCTGGCGCTGGAAAACATCCGGCGCAAGGCCAAGGGCGAAGAGCCGCTCAAGGAACTGAAGAAGGAAGACGAAGATGCCCTGCCGGTCGAGCCGGATGACACCAAGCCGGAAGATGACGCGTACCTCGCCGAAACCGGGCGCATCCTGCTGGACTACCTGGGGCTGAATTCCTCGGTGGCCAAGCACTGAAACGATAATGGCAAAATAATGTGACGGTGCCCTTTTCGGGTCATCAAACAGTCATCATTCTGTCGTGAAATAAGGGACTGGGCGCCGATGGCCCCAGTCCCTTTTTTTCAAGGTAGCCCTGCCATGACCGTGACCGAACAGCTCAGCGCGTTGAGCTCCATCCTGGCTCAAAGCGGCTTGCACAGCCTGTTCCAACCCATCGTCTGCCTGTCCGAGCGACGCATCCTCGGTTATGAAGCCCTCAGCCGCGGCCCGTCCAACAGCCCGCTGCACTCCCCCATCAACCTGTTCGCCGTGGCCCGCCATGCCGGCCGCCTGACCGAACTGGAGGTGGCCTGCCGCGAAAGCGCGTGCCGGCGTTTCAGCCAGCAGCAACTGGAAGGCAAGCTGTTCCTCAACGTGTCGCCCGAGTCGTTGCTCGAGCCGCAATACCAGTCCGGGCGCACGCTCAAGCTGCTGCAGAGCCTGGGCATCCCACCCAGCCGGGTGGTCATCGAGTTGACCGAACAAACCCCCACCGACGACTTCCAGCTGCTGTTCAACGCCCTGCACCACTACCGCGACATGGGCTTTTCGATTGCCCTGGACGACCTGGGCGCCGGCTATTCCAGCCTGCGCCTGTGGTCGGAACTGCGCCCGGACTACGTCAAGATCGACCGGCATTTCATCGACGGCATTCACCAGGATGCGGTCAAGCGTGAGTTCGTCGGCTCGATCCTGCAGATCGCCAAGGCGTCGCGGGCCAAGGTGATTGCCGAGGGCATCGAGCTGGCCGAGGAGCTGGCGGTGCTCACCGAGATGGGGGTCGACCTGGTACAGGGCTACCTGCTGTGCCGGCCGCAGGAGCAACCGCCCCGCGACGCTACCGCCATGCTGCCGTCAGCGACGCACAGTGGCGCGGTGGTGCTGGGTGAGGACGGCCGCGATCTGAGTGCGCTGCTCAACGAGCAACCGGCCGTGAGCGGCGATACGGCGACCCTGGAGGTACTGGCGCTGTTTCGCCGCCAGGCCAACCTCAACTCGCTGGCTGTTCTCGACCATGCACAGCGCCCCTGCGGCATCGTGCACCGCCATTCGCTGTCCGACGCGCTGCTCAAACCGTTCGCCACCGACCTGTATGCGCGCAAGCCGATCAGCCGGCTGATGAACGAGGACTTTCTGGCGGTGGAGCTCAACCAGTCGCTGCAGAAGGTCAGCCGCCTGCTGACCAGCCGCGCGCGCCAGCGCATCGAGGAAGACTTCATCATTACCCAGAACGGTCGCTACCTGGGCCTGGGGCGGGTGATCGACGTGCTCAAGCTGATCACCGAACAGAAGCTGCAGCAGGCCCGCTATGCCAACCCGCTGACTCTGTTGCCGGGCAACGTGCCGATCCAGCAATGCCTGACCCGCTTGCTGCAGCAACAGCGCGAGGCGGCGATCTGCTATGTAGACATCGACAGCTTCAAGCCCTTCAACGACATCTATGGCTATGCCAAGGGCGACGAAGTGCTGTTGAGCCTGGCCCAGTGCCTGAGCGAACGGGTCGACCCCAGCCGGGACTTCGTCGGCCATATCGGTGGCGACGACTTCATGCTGGTACTGGGTTCGAAGGATTGGGAGCAGCGCCTGAACGTGCTGCTGGACGACTTTCAGAATGCCTGTCGGCGCTTCTACCGCACCGAGCACCTGGAGGCCGGGTGCTTCATCGCGCACAACCGCCTGGGCCAGCGCCAGGAATTCCCGTTGCTGTCACTCTCGATCGGTGTGGTGCAACTGCATGCGCATACCTGCGCGCAACTGGATGCCGGCCAACTGGCCGACCTCGCCTCCCAGGCCAAGCACCATGCCAAGGATGTGCCCGGGCACAGCCTGTACCTGATCGATACGGCGCTGGCGCCTCAGGCCTGTTCGGGATAGCTGTACTCGAACACCCGTACCACTTCCGAGGCATGCCAGGATGCTGCGGCCATGCCGTCCGATGGCCCGGAAAACCGCCCCAGGCGCTCGACGCATTCGAAAAAGCCGGTACGTGGCAATCGGCTGGCCCCCTGGCTGATCACCAGCGAGCTGCGCAGTGGCTGCTCGGCGCGTGCATCGATCACCGCCAGGTACTCAAGCGCGGCGGTCAGAGTCTGCATCGCCGGGCTTGGCAGCTCCAGGCGTTCGAGCAAGGCGCGGTAGGTCAGCAGGTGGCGTTGCCGGCGTGCCACGTCCAGCTCGCCCAGCAGCCCCTCCCATTGCTGACGGCTGATCCGCACGCCGCTCACGACGGCTCGCTCCAGCCTGCCACGCCCAGCTCCCAGGCCAGGCTGCGGCGGATCGCGGCATCCGGCTCGCGCTCACCGCTTTCAATCAGCGCCAGGTACACTGGACTGATGCCCACCTTGCGCGCCAGCTGCTCGGCAGCCAGGCCCTTGGCCTCACGCAAGGCGGCCAGCTCGCCCAACGCGGGCAGGCTGGACGGCGTGGGTGCAGCGGCGCTGGCGTTGACGCCTGCCGGCTGCGCCGTTGCGGCCGGTTGGCCTGCCGCCTTCAACAACGCTTGATAGTGCTCCCAGGGCACGACCGCGTACTCGGGTTGACCGTCTCGGCTGATAACCTGAATACCCATTACAACCCCCTTGTAAGAACCTGCGCATGTAATCGCTCGGTATAGCGCTTATGCCAAATATAGTACCAGCCGGCGCAGTATTGCAGGGTGTAACCGGATTTAGCGCTTTCCCTGCTCCAGGCGCAACGCTTCTGGGGTGTCGGGCAGGCGCTCGACCACGCGCAGTTTCTCGGGAGACTGACGATTGCGCCAGGCGCGAAAAGCCGCCAGCTCGCTGTCGAACGTCTTCAGCACCCAGGCCAGTACGGCGAGATCGTCGAGCAGGCCGATGCCGGGCAGCCAGTCCGGGATCGCGTCCAGCGGGCTGACAAAGTACAGCAGGCCGGCGACGATGGTCAGTAGCGCCCTTGAGCTGATGGCACGGTACTCGCCACGCCACCACGCCACGCACAGCGCCTGCAGCAGGCGTACGTCATCCTTGAGCTTGCCCAGGCTCGGGCCCTTGCGCGCCACGGCGAAGATCAGCGCTGGCAGGCGCCCCCGGCTCAACAGGCGCTCGGCCAGCGGCAGGAAACGGGCAAAATTCCAGGGTGCTTTCATACCACCTCCAACGGCAGGGCCGGGAAGGTTATCCACAGTATTTGTGGATAACCTTGTGAACAGAGGCCATTTTCAGGCTCGGCGTGCCCGCCAGGCAAGGGCCTGGGTCAAATCGGGCGTTTTTTACACACCTGTTTCATTACGCGGTCACTTTGCGAAAGCCGTCACAGTTGCGCACGCCACCAAGGTGTGACGTCAGATCGCTCCCACGGTCCAGCCCGATCCATAAACGACAACGCCCCGTCGAGACGGGGCGTTGTGCACACAGCGGGACGCTTACTTCTCAGCAGCGTCTTCTGCTGCCTTGGCCGGGTCCTTGATGGCGATCAGTTCCAGATCGAACACCAGTACCGAGTTGGCCGGGATCATCGGGCTAGGGCTCTGTGCGCCATAGGCCAGGTCAGCCGGGATGAACAGCTTGACCTTCTCGCCCACGTGCATCAGTTGCAGGCCTTCGACCCAACCCGGAATCACGCCGCTGACCGGCAGGTCGATCGGGCTGCCGCGCTCGACGGAGCTGTCGAACACCTTGCCGTCGATCAGCTTGCCTTCGTAGTGAACAGTGACCACGTCGGTAGGCTTGGGCTGGGCGCCTTCGGCCTTCTTCACGATCTGGTACTGCAGGCCCGACGCGGTGGTGACCACGCCGTCCTTCTTGCCGTTTTCTTCAAGGAACTTCTTGCCGGCGGCGGCCGACTCTTCGCTCATCTTGACCAGGCGTTCTTCAGCACGCTTCTGCAGCGCGGCGAAGGCTTCGACCAGGTCTTCGTCCTTGATCTTCTGTTCCTTCTTGCCGACAGCGTCCTCGATGCCCTGGGCCACGGCCTTGGAGTCGAGATCGTCCATGCCTTCCTGTGCCAGGCTCTTGCCCATGTTCAGGCCGATACCGTAGGAAGCTTTCTGTGCCGGGGTCTTCAGCTCGACGCTGGTCTGCGAATCGCAACCCGCCAGTACCAGGCTAACCAGGGCAACCGCAGCCGCCAACCGATGCTGTTTCATGCTATTTCCTTGTTCATGCGCCAAAAGGGCAATCGAGTAAAGCCGCGAGCTTATCAGGCGGCCACGACCAATGGCTACCGGCATGAGAGCGACAAAAGGTCGAGAAGTTCAGCCAGGTGAAGGCTTCTTCATGCAGCCGATAAGCCAGTGGCCAGTATTGCAGCCAACGCCCCGGATCTGGATGAAATCTACGGGTAGTGTCCTTCGCGGTACTGCCCCGCCACTTCGCGCAGCACCTGGCACAACCACTGGGCCGGCAGGGCCTGTGGCAGCGCGGCATTGCTGCAGATACCCACCGAGCCACCGGGTTCGCGCACGCCCAGGTCGAGCTCGCACAGCTCGCCCCGCTGCAGGTCGACCCGCACCGCATCACGCGGGGCCACCCACACCGCATCGCTGCCCAGCACATAGCGCCGGCTCAGTGCCGGGGAAAGCGTTTCCAGACGTTGCTGCGGTTGTTCGATGGCGCATTGCACGAACAGGCTGTCGGCATGCTTGCGAATGGTGGTGCCGGCCAGGGGCAGTACCAGCGGGTACTGGCCCACCTGGTTGCGCTCGATCGGGCTGCGTGCCAGCAGCGGGTGGCCGGGGCGCACCACCAGCGACATCGACTCGCTGTACAGGTGCTCGAACAGCAGGCCCTGGATCTGCGGGCTGTCGGTCATGCGCCCGATCACCAGGTCCAGCTCCCCCACGTGCAACTGCGCCAGCAGGTGCGCACTGGGGCCGGTGGCAACGCTGACCACCAGGGCCGGGTGGCGCTGGTGCAGGCGGCAGATCACTTCGGGGATGAGCAGGCTTTCGACGGTCGAGAGCACACCGATCTTCACCTGCGGCGGCGCGTGTTCCTCGCCGCGCAGGGTACTCACCCCTTCGCGCAGGGCCTGTACGCACGGGCCGGCGTAGCGCATGAAGCGCACCCCGGCCGCAGTCAGCTCGACACCCTGCTTGCCGCGCTCGAACAATCGCGTCTGCAGCAGTTCCTCGAGCTCCTTGAGGGTCTTGGAAATCGCCGGCTGGCTGATGGCCACGGCGTCGGCGGCCTTGGCGAAACTGCCTTGACGGGCGATTTCGAGAAAGCACAGCAGGTGACGGAACTTGATGCGGGTATCGAGGTTCATGGCCGGAGTTTATCGCAACCGCAGCCCCTTTGCGGCGCCGGCCTCGAACAACACACAAGCTATATGCTATATATACGCTTCGTATACAGAGTGAGTATTGCCATGGGTATCGTCAAGATCGATGACGCGCTGCATGAAGACCTGCGCATTGCCAGCGGCGCGGTGTCGCGCTCGATCAACGCGCAGGCCGAGTACTGGATTCGCATCGGCATGCTGGCCGAGCTCAACCCGCACATGACCTATCAGGAACTGTTGCGCCAGTTGCTGCGCCAGGAGCAGGCCAGCCTCAGGGAGCTGATCGCATGAGCGAGGTGATCCTGAAGAACCCGCAGCAGCTGGCCTTGATGCGTACCGCCGGGCAATTGCTGACGCGGGTGTTCGAGCACCTGGACGGCTTTGTCGCGCCAGGGGTCAGCACCTTGCAGATCAACGACCGTGCCGAGGCGTACATCGTCGATGTGCTCAAGGCGCGTCCGGCCAGCAAGGGGCAGTACGGGTTCAAGTATTCGCTCAACACCTCCGTCGACCATGTGGTGTGCCACGGCGTGCCAAGTGCCGACGAGGTGCTGAAGGCGGGGTCGATCATCAATGTGGACATCACCCTGGAACAGGGTGGTTACATTGCCGACTCGTCGAAGATGTATGCGGTGGGCGCCATTGCCGACGAGGCGCGGCAATTGGTCGATACCACCTATGCCGCATTGTGGGCGGGCATTCGCCAGGTGCGGCCCGGGGCCACGCTGGGTGATGTGGGGCATGCGATACAGCGGCTTGCCGAGGGCGCGGGTTACAACGTGGTGCGTGAGTACTGCGGGCACGGCATCGGCAGGCAGATGCACGAGGCGCCGCAGGTGCTGCACTACGGACACCGCAACAGCGGGCTGGTGCTCAAGCCGGGCATGGTGTTCACCATCGAGCCGATGATCAACCAAGGCGGGCGTGGGGTGCGTACGCTCAAGGACGGCTGGACGGTGATCACCCGGGACCGCAGCCTGTCGGCACAGTGGGAGCATACGGTGGCAGTGACGGCGCAGGGGGTCGAGGTATTGACCTTGCGTGAGGAAGAGCGGGGCATGGTCGGGTGACTGGCTCACCATCGCACTGGTGATCGGGCTTTTGATGTTCCGGTTCTTCCGGATAATCTCTCGGCCCCCTTCCCGGGGAGCGACGGTTGCTCGATTTTCGAGCTTATCCAGCATGGACAGAGACGCCGAAGGCCCCTTCCGCTCTTACAGCGGCTTACTTTTTTCTTGGAAAAAGTAAGCAAAACCGCTCCGTCCAGCATCCGGCCCTACGCTTCGCTACGGGTCCCCTCATTCCACCCACGCTCCGTGGGGCCGCGCCGTACGGGCATCCCTGCCCGTCGGCACTTTCCGGGCCATCCATGGCCCTACACCCCACTACACGCAGGGTCCATTCGGCCTCCTGAAGGACGGAAGATCAAAAGCAAAGCAACAGCAAGAGCAAGAGCAACAGCAAGAGCAAGAAAATCAGCACCGGTAGACACCACTGCCGAAAAAATCTGGATCCAATTGCCCCACCCGCCCCGCCTCTCTACAATCCGCGCCATTACGGTCGACCCCGCCCATTCCCCGTCGACCCCGGAGCCTTCTATTCATGGAAGAGATTGAACAGCACTGGCTGTACGCCCTTTCTGCACCCATGGCCGCCCTCAACGGCGCCAGCCTCACCTCCCCCCGTTACTTCGAAGCCGAAGGGGACCTGGACCTGAAAAAATGGTGGGGCATCAACAACCGCCGCGAGCTGCTCGACATGCTGCGCATGGCCGACACCGGCCACGCCGAAAAACTCAACGACGCCTACTGGCAATACCCTCGCCGCCAACCCAGCCAATGGCAGGCACTGCTTGACGAGCTGGGCCCGCGCGAGCGCGCCAATTATGAATTTGCCGCACGCACCTATGCCGATTGCGGCTTCGGCGGCACCCGCGCCTGGGACCTGGGCCGCATGGGCTACCTGCTGCGCGCCGGGGTGTTCGAGAACCTGATCACCGAGCCCGAAAGCCTCTGGCTGCACAGCCGCCTGGCCCTGCGCGCACGCCACTTCTACAACAGCTGGGACACCTACATCGCCGGCTACATGTTCGGCAAATCGCTATGGAACTGCTCCAGCCATGACGACGACGTCTACCCCTACCGTATCGACCGCCAGGGCGCCGAGCACTGGAACCGCTGCATCATCATGAACATGCTCAAGCGCGGCAAGGCACTGTTCGCCAGCCTGCCCTGGGACCTGCCGCTGGACTACCCGCCCCGGCCCGATTCGCTCGAGGAGGGCACCTGGTCATGAGTTGCTGGATAAAGCTGGGCATCGAGCCCACCAAGGACCAGGACGTCATCCGCGGCGCCTACCGCGCCCGCCTGCCGGAGTTTCACCCCGAAACCGACCCGCAGGGCTTCCAACTGCTGCGCCAGGCCTACGAGCACGCGCTCAAGCTCGCCACCCGCACGGATGACGAAGACGACGAAGAGGACGAGGACGTCGGCGAAGAACAGGCCTACGCAGAACGCCCGCCGCGCCCGCCTCGCGTGCACCCGGTCATCGCCACCTTCGCCCGCATGCTCGCCGACCCGGCCCGGCGCTACAACGTCGATGCCTGGCAGGACTACTTGCGTGAGCTCGACCAGTTGCCCCTCGAAGAACTCGAGGACGTCAGCTGGGAGCTGCTGTGGCGCCTGGAAGAAGCCGGCCAGCTGTCCAATGCCTGCGTGCAGGTACTGGCCAAGCGCCTGGCCTGGGACAAACAGTTGCTGCGCCTGGGCTTCGAAGAGGCGCAGGAAGTCGAGACGCTGCTGGCTCGCTTCGCCGCCCCCGACCCGTTCGACATGCGCCTGATGAACGACTGGTCTACGGCTGCGCAGTTGGAAACCCTGTGGTACCTGCGCAGCCTGGACCACCTCTACAACAACCGCCCGCTGTTCGAACTGGCCGCTTTCGCCCGGGAACACACCGTGGTCGCCCTGCCCCCGGACGCCGCACTGGTCGAACGCCTGCTGCTGCAGATCGGCCAGGCCGGGGTGGCCAGCCCGAGCCTGTACGCGCTGTGCGTCGAACGCCAGGCGCTACAACCCGACGATGTCGACGCGCTGTACCAGCTGGCCTGCCAGGCCAGCCTGCTGGGCAAGGAAGAAGAAGCGCTGTCGTGCTGGAGCCGCCTGTGGCTGGAATTCCGCCACCCGGTGGCCGCCCGCGAGCTGCTGGACCTGTGCACCGCGCACCAGCCGCAACGCCTGCCGCTGATGACCCAGGCCTTCGACCGCCTGGCACCGGTGCGCACCTGGCCCGACGACCTGAGCGAAGACGAACAGACCCTGGGCAGCCCGGCGCAGCGCCCGGAAACCCTGACGCGCTGGTTCCAGGCCGCGCGCCTGGAACTGGACGGCATCGCGGGGCAGTTCGTCGACTGGCGGGCCACCGATGAGCGTGAGCTGGAACTGCTCGCCAGCCTGATCGACGAACACCCGGACCCGGCCCTGCAGCGTCTGTACCGTCACGCCTGGGCCCTGCACTGCGGTGACGCCGCGCTGTTGCAACAGGTGCTCGACGAACCGAAAAGCAGCCACCTGATCGATGAACTGATCCTCGACGGCTTGCGCTACCAGGCCCAACAGCAACTGGCCTGGCTGCAACAGGCGCCGATCCCCCTGGCGATCCAGGCGTTCCTGAACAGCAACTCGCCGCACCCACAACTACCCGACGTGCTCAAGGACGGCGCCACCACCCTGTGCCGCGACTGGCTGCGCCGCCTGCGCGCCTACGACGGGCGCACCCTGGCCCGCCTGCACGAGACCTTCAGCCCGCGCGCCATGATGCCGGTACCGTTCGGCCTGGAGATGCAATGCGAGCTGGGCGCCGCAGGCGTGGTGCTGCCTCCCGCACCGGCCGGCGCCGAGTTGTGGCACTGGCACCGCCAGGCACTGTTCATGCTGGCCTTGGCCCAGGCGCCACAACGCTGGCTGGCGCTGGTGACGCCGAGCATGCTCGACACCCTGCAGTGCCCACCCGGCCATCCGTTGGCAAAGGTCCATACCCTGCTGCTGAACCTGCTGCAGGAACAAGGCAACCTCGATGGGCTGTTGGGCTGGCTGGACAGCCGCGACCCGCTGCAAAAAGCCATTGCCGACAGCCTGCCCGCGCCGGACCAGGCCCTGAGCAGTGCGCGCCTGCCCAGCACGCTGGCGTTGCTGGCCAGCTACCAGAAGGACGAAGAGGCCTTCGCCGACGACCTGCTGGGCATGATGCTGTTCTGGGCGGTGCTCTACCACGACCCGGCACTGGATGCCGAACAGCACCGCGTGCTGCTGCGCACCATGGCCGACATCTCCAGTGAAGAGCCGTGGTTCGAAGCCTTTCGCAGCGGCCTGATCAAGGGCGAGCCGAGCCGGCCGCCGCGCGAGAAACTCGATGCCTACGGCATGGACAGCGCGGTGTTCTACCAGGTCATGGATACGCTCAAGGGCCTGATCCGCTACGGCCGTGTCGGCGTACCGCGCCTCAAGGTGCTCAAGCAGCTGCAAAAGGCCAAGGATGACCCCAGCACCGGTATCGGCCTGCGCTTTGCGCTGACCGCGGTGTTGTCCTGGTGCGAGCGCCTGCTGCTGGCCCAGGCCGATCTTCAGCCAGTATCGCCCTGGGCCTTCTGGCGCTGGAACACGCGCCTGGGCCGTGGCGCATTCGTCGGCCAGCTGATGTTGTGGTTCTTCGTCACCCTGGTGCTTGCCATCACCTCCAGCGATGCGCCCGAGGCCATGGTCAAGATCGGCCTGGGCCTGGCCCTGCTGTTCGGCACCTGCCTGCGCCGGCTGCACGACATCGGCCACGGGATCGTGGTGATGGTGCTGCTGGCTGCGCTGTCGGTAGCGCTGCCGTTCCTGCCGCTGGTGCTGGTGGTGATGCCCGGCGACGTGCTGCCCAACCGCTGGGGCGTGTCGCCGGAGCATCATGACCCCGACGCTCTCAGCGGCGGGCTGCAGGCTGTGCTGCGGCGCCTGATCGGCTAGAGGTTGAGTGCGTCCAGCGCCTCGTTCAACTGCTGGCGCTGGCTGGCGATCAGGCTGGACTGCTGGGTGGCCAGCACCTGGCTGAAATCGCTCAGCCAGGTGCCGATCTGCTCGCGCTCATCGCCCAGGCACTGCATCCAGGCGCGCTCCAGGCGCGCCGTCAGGGTGCGGTTGGGCAATGCATCGCGCGGGTGGATCTTCAGCCCGGCCAGGCGCTGATGGCTGTTCTGGCGCGCCTCTTCATCCAGCCCGGTGGGGCTGCGGTCGATGCTGTGGCTGTGGCGCTTGCCGGTGTCCACCAGGGTCACGTCGACTTCGAGCAGGCCGTTGATGTCGTAACTGAAGCGGATGTCCAGTGACTGGATCTTGTCCATCGGGGTCAGCTCGACGACGAAGCTGTCGATGAAGATGTTGTCACGCACCCACGGCCGCTCGCCCTGGTAGACCTCGACGTTGATGGTCTTCTGCTGCTCGTGGGAGGTGTAGAAGCGCTGCACCCGCGAGGTCGGTATCACCGTGTTGCGCTCGATGATCGGCGAGAATACCCCGCTGATGTTGGCGCCGCGGGTGGTCTCGATGCCCAGGGTGTAGGGGCATACGTCGGTCAGGATCAGCTCTTCGATGGCCGAGTCGCGGGCCTTGCAGGCCGCCTGGCTGGCAGCGCCCAGGGCGACGATGGTGTCGGGGTCGAGGTGGCGGTACGGCAGTCGGCCGAACAGCTTGGCCACCATCTGCTGCACCACCGGCATGCGCGTGGCACCGCCCACCAGCACCAGGCTGTCGAGGTCGCGCGGGCTCAGCCGCGCGTCGCGCAGGGCCTGCTCGATGGGCGCGCGCACCCGTCCCAGCAGCGGCTCCCAGATCGTCTGCGCGCCCAGCTCGTCCAGGGTCCACTCGCGGGGCTCGCCGGCACCCTTCCAGTAGACCGTCTGCGGGCCTTCGCCCAGCTTGCACTTGAGCAGTTCTATGCTGTCGTACAGGCTCGCCAGCGCCTGCGGTTCGACGCTGGACAGGGTCATGCCCCAATCCTTCAGGCAGGCCTGCAGCAGCGCTTCGGTGAAGTCTTCGCCGCCAAGAAAGTTGTCGCCGGTGGAAGCATGCACCTCGATCAGCGGCAGGGCGTATTCGAGCACAGTGACGTCGAAGGTACCGCCCCCCAGGTCGAAGATGAGGGTGCGCTCGAATTTCTGCTCGTGCAGGCCGTAGGCCATGGCGGCGGCGGTCGGTTCGTTGATCAGGCGCTGCACCTTGAGGCCCGCCAGCTCGGCGGCGAACACGGTGCGCTTGCGCTGTTCATCGCTGAAATAGGCCGGCACCGAAATCACCGCCTCGTGCACCGCGCAGCCCAGAAAGGCCTCGGCGTCGTGCTTCAGCGAGCCCAGCACCAGGGCCGAGAGCTCTTCGGGGCTGAATGCCTGCCCGCCCAGCTCCAGTCGCTTTTCGCTGCCCATGAAACGCTTGAATGCCGCGACGCTGCGATCGGGGTGGGTGGTCAATCGCGAACGGGCGGCGCGCCCCACCAGGATGCTGCCGTCGTCATCGATACTGACCACCGAGGGGGTAAGCACCTCGCCAAGGGCATTCGGGATCAGTTGGGCACGGCCTTGCTGCCATACGGCGATCAGGCTGTTGGTGGTGCCCAGGTCAATGCCCAGCAAGGGCGCGGCGGCGGGGGTTGCATCCTGCATATGAGGTCTCTGGCAGTGGTCGTCATCGGCCAGCGGCCGGAGCTCGCCCGGCCTGCTGAAAGGCGCCCTACTTTAACTGAACCCCCCACCTCGACAAACAACGAATGCACACACGGCGAAAAAGGCCTGACCTGTAAAAAAACATATCTATGATAGTCATTCTCATTTGAGATAAGCTTGCGCATTACGTCGCACGAGCACAATGGATGTCCACCCCAACCTCCGCCGTCAACCCGCTGGTCAGCGCCTTCCAGGAGCATTACGCCGACCTTCTGGCGTTTCTTGCACGGCGCATGGGCAATGTGGAAAAGGCCGCGGACGTGGCCCAGGACACCTACCTGCGACTGGCCAGCCTGTCCGATACGGCGCAGATTCTCGAACCGCGTGCCTTTGTCTTTCGCGTTGCCAGCAACCTTGCCATCGACCGCCTGCGCCAGGAACAGCGACGCTCGGCGCTGCATGACGACGTCAGTGACAACCTGGACGTCTGCGACCCCCTCGCCTCCCCCGAGAAGCAGTTCCTGGCTGCCGAAGCGATCGAACAACTGGACCGCAGCCTGGCCCAGTTGCCCAGCAAGGCGCGCCTGGCACTGCTGCTCAATCGCCTCGAAGGCTTGACCCATGCACAGATAGCCGTGCGCCTGGACGTGTCCGAAAGCACGGTGGGCAAGTACATTGTGCAAGCCATGCGGCACTGCCGCGATTGGCTACGTCAGTCGGAATCTATTTAGAATGCCCGGTACGCCCCCTCTGAAGGTTTCAGCAGCCCCTCATCATGACTAGACCCAACCCTTCCCAACCATCCCCTGTCGAGCTGGAGGATCAGGCCATCGAGCAGTGGGTGATGCTGATGTCGGGGAATGCCAGCGAGTCGGATCATGCCGCGTTTCGCCAGTGGCGCCAGCGCAGCCCGGCGCACGAAGCAGCGGCGCGGCTGGCCGAGCAGATGTGGCACGGGGTAGCGCAGACGGCCACCGCGCAATCCTTCGTGCCGCCAGCGCCCCAACGCCGTGCAAAACCCTTGCGATGGGCTGCGCTGGCCGCCGGGCTGGCGGTGCTGGCCGTGACCCAGTTGGGGCAGCCAATGAAGGTGTACATGGCCGACCAGTCGACCGCCGTCGGCGAACGCAGACACCTGGTGCTGGAGGACGGCAGCGAGGTCTGGCTCAACAGCGCCAGCGCACTGTCGGTGCGCTATTCGTCCACGCGTCGCGATATCGACCTGATCAAGGGCGAGGCGCTTTTCCAGGTCAGCAAGAACCCGGCGCGTCCATTCGTGGTGCATGCCGCCGCAGGCACGGCCCAGGCACTGGGCACCCGGTTCGACGTGAACCTGCTCGAACAGCAGGTGCGGGTCGGCGTCAGCGAGGGTGTGGTGCAGGTAACGTCCGGTGGCCAGAGCGCGCGCCTGGAACCGGCCCAGCAACTGGACTATGCCCAGGGCCTGCCACCGTCCTCCACGCGCCCGCTGGACCTGACCAGTGATTCGGCATGGCAGCGCGGCAAGCTGATCTTCAATCGACGCCCACTCGACGAGGTGGTCAGCGAAATCGGGCGCTATGTACCCGGCGCACTGGTGGTGACGGGGCAATTGCCGAGCACGGCGGTGAGCGGGGTGTTCAACCTGGACGACGGTGCCCAGATGTTCAGTACCCTGGCGCGCACCCAACCGCTGCGGGTCGTGCAACTGCCGTGGCTGACCCTGGTGATGAACCGCGAGAGCGTCGAAGAAAAATAAATCCGGATTTTGTTGGCAAGGTTGACGGCAATGAATCGTCGTTGGTTTGAACGCGAATACTTCTCATAAATATCGCTTCTTACCAACATTTGATGACGGACGATTTCAATGCAGGCGCTTTCCAACGCTTTTCCGTTCAGTGGCCGTACCCTGACGCTGGCCATCGCTCTGACCCTGGGTGGCGGGGTGCCGCTGACCCTGCCGCTGGCCCACGCAGCCGAAACCACCACGCGCCTGACCCTGAACCTGGCGCCCCAGGCGCTGGACCGGATGCTCACTCAACTGGCCGACCAGGCCAACGTACGTCTGGTGTTCAACTCCAGCGACCTGGCTGGCCGGTCCGGTCCGGCCCTGCAGGGTGCCTTTACCCTGGCCCAGGCCCTGGACCGGTTGCTGCAGGGCAGCGGCCATACCTGGCAGTTGCTGGACGGTCAGACCCTGGTGCTGGAAAAACTGCCTGCCGCCGATGCGTCCGTGGTGCTGGGCGCCACCAACATCGACAGCCGCGCAACCGAATCGGCCTACGGCCCGGTCGACGGGATCGTGGCCAAGCGCAGCGCCACCGGCTCCAAGACCGACACGGCCCTGAGCGAGATCCCGCAGACGATCAACGTCATCACCCAGGACGAAGTGAAGATGCGCGGCGCCCAGTCGGTCACCGAGGCCCTGCGCTACACCGCCGGCATGACCGGTGGCGGCTTCGCCGACCGGGTGAAGGTGTTCGATGAACCCACCTCCCGCGGCTTCTCCCCCACCCCGCTGTACCTGGACGGCCTGCACCTGCCCTACAGCGGCGGCAGCACGGGTGGCTCGCTGCAGATCGACCCCTACACCCTGGAGCGCATCGAAGTGCTCAAGGGCCCGGCGTCGGTGCTGTATGGCCAGAACCAGCCGGGCGGCATCGTCAACATGGTGAGCAAGCGCCCCACCGCCACGCCGCTGCATGAAGTGGTCATCGGTGGCGGCAGCTACGACCGCAAGTACGGGGCCTTCGACCTCGGTGGCCCGATCGACGATCAGGGTCAGTTCCTCTATCGCCTGACCGGCGTGGTCAACGACAGCAACTCGCAGATCGACTACGCCGACCAGAACCGCATGCTGCTGGCGCCCAGCCTGACCTGGCTGGCCAACGAGCGCACCACCGTCACGGTGTTCGGCCAGTACCAGAAAGACCGCGACACCCCGGAAGCCCAGGGCCTGCCGGCCAAGGGCACGGTGTACAGCACCGCCAACGGGCGCATCAGCCGCAGCCTGTTCATCGGCGAGCCGGGCCTGAACAAATATGACCGCGAGCAGTTCGTGGTCGGCTACGAGATCGCCCACGAGCTCAACGACACCTGGACCCTCAAGCAGAACGCACGCTACGCCGACCTCGACGACCGCTACGTCGCGCCACTGCACGGCTATTCATTCGGCCCCAACCCGGTCACCGGCGCCAACGACTTCAGCTATCAGGCAGACCGCTTCGGGGTGGACTGGGCGCAGCACAACCGGGTCTACGGCATCGATAGCACCGCCCAGGCCAAGTTCAAGACCGGCGAGCTGGACCACACCCTGCTGCTGGGGGTGGACTACTACCACTTCAACTCCGAGTTCCTCGGCCGATACGACCGTCGCGGCCCGGGCATCGACCTGTACAAGCCGGTCTACGGCAGCAAGTTCACTTTCACCCAGCCTTACCGCTGGGACAACACCATTACCCAGACCGGCCTGTATGCCCAGGATCAACTGCTGTGGAACAAATGGTTCCTGACCGTGGGCGGCCGCTATGACTTTGCCGAAACCGACAACAAGACGCCGCTCAACGGCGGCCACACCAACCAGAAGGATGAAAAGTTCACCGCGCGTGCGGGGCTGGGCTACTCGTTCGACAACGGTGTGACGCCCTACGTGAGTTACGCCGAGTCGTTTTTGCCGCTGTCCGGTGTCGACGCCAACGGTTCGGGTTTCGACCCCACCAACGGCAAGCAGTATGAAGTGGGCATCAAGTACGAGCCCAGGTCGATCGACGGTTTCATCCAGCTGTCCGCCTACCAGATCGACCAGGACAACATGCTGACCAACGACCGCGACGACCCGAGCCTGAGCGTGCAGAGCGGCTCGGTGCGTTCGCGTGGTGTCGAGCTGGAAGGCAAGGTCAATGTCACCGACAACCTGAGCGTGCTGGCTGCGGTATCACGCAACCAGATCAAGTGGCGCAGCATCAACGACGGCCGCGAAGGCCGTACCCTGGCCATGCAGCCACCGCTGACCGCTTCGGCGTGGGTCAACTACGACTTCGACGTTTCCACAGTACTGGCCGGGTTCGGTGTGGGCCTGGGCGCGCGCTATGTGCGCAGCAGCTACGGTTCGGACTACGTGGGCGACTCTTTCCAGATTCCGTCCTACACCGTGTATGACGCCATGGTGTCCTATGACCTGGAAAAATCGCCGCTGCACGTCAAGGGCGTGAAGCTCAAGGCCAACCTGCAGAACCTCACGGACGAGAAGTACGTGGCGGCCTGCAATGGCGGGCTGGACTGCTATTACGGCGAAGGCCGCACCCTGAGTGCAGACGTGACCTACAACTGGTAAGACGGCGCGAGGCTGTCTGGAAAAGGCGCCCTCAGCGGCGCCTTTTTCGTTGTTGGAGGGGGATGCGTGGCAGGCGCGGCCAAACGCCAGGCACAAAAAAAGCGACCCTAAGGTCGCTTCGTTTGTGGCTTCAGGGAGTTCAGTGGGCCCTGAAGCTAATATATGGCGCAGCGGACGGGACTCGAACCCGCGACCCCCGGCGTGACAGGCCGGTATTCTAACCGACTGAACTACCGCTGCGCGATACACTGAGAAGTGGTGGGTGATGACGGGATCGAACCGCCGACCCTCTGCTTGTAAGGCAGATGCTCTCCCGGCTGAGCTAATCACCCTTCGTCTCGGTGTGGCGCGCATTCTACGGAGCACCTCACACTCTGGCAAGCACTTTTTTAAAATTATTTTTCAGGCCTTCCAATGACTTAGCGGGCTTGGCCTGAACACGCCGCTCGGAGAATAATGCCCTCCTTATGTACCGAGGAGAGATGCACCCCATGTGGTTCAAAAACCTGCTGCCCTACCGCCTTACCCAGGACATCCAGTTCGACGCCGAGGCGTTGGAAACCGCACTGGCCAGCAAGCCGGCGCGCCCCTGTGCCAGCCAGGAGTTGACCACCTACGGTTTCGTCGCGCCCTTCGGCAAAGGCGAAGATGCGCCCCTGGTGCATGTCAGTGGCGACTTCATGCTGATCGCGGCACGCAAGGAAGAACGCATCCTGCCTGGCAGCGTGGTGCGTGATGCGGTCAAGGAGAAGATCGAAGAGATCGAAGCCGAGCAGATGCGCAAGGTCTACAAGAAGGAGCGTGACCAGATCAAGGACGAGATCATCCAGGCCTTCCTGCCTCGCGCCTTCATCCGTCGTTCGATGATCTTCGCCGCCATCGCGCCCAAGCAGGGCCTGATCCTGGTCAACTCGGCCAGCGCCAAGCGTGCCGAGGACCTGCTGTCGACCCTGCGTGAAGTGATGGGCTCGTTGCCGGTGCGCCCGGTGACCGTGAAGATCGCCCCAAGCGCGACCCTGACCGACTGGGTCAAGTCGCAGAAGGCTGCGCCCGACTTCTATGTGCTGGACGAGTGCGAGCTGCGCGACACCCACGAAGACGGCGGCATCGTACGCTGCAAGCGCCAGGACCTGACCAGCGACGAGATCCAGCTGCACCTGGGTACCGGCAAGGTGGTGACGCAGCTGTCGCTGGCCTGGCAGGACAAGCTGTCGTTCGTGCTGGACGACAAGATGGTGATCAAGCGCCTGAAGTTCGAAGAGCTGCTGCAGGACCAGGCCGAGGAAGACGGCGGCGAAGAGGCCCTTGGCCAGCTCGATGCCAGCTTCACCCTGATGATGCTGACCTTCGGCGACTTCCTGCCGGCGCTGTTCGAAGCGCTGGGTGGAGAGGAGATCCCGCAGGGGGTCTGATCGTCTGCTCTCTATATAGCTATGTAGAGGCCTTGCGGGCCTCATCGCGGGTCAAGCCCGCTCCAACAGGGTCGCTGCAATCCTTGTGGGAGCGGGCTTGACCCGCGATGGGGGCGCCG
>NZ_JASCPN010000064.1:0-31296 GCF_029960155.1 Pseudomonas sp. PS01300
GGTCAAGCCCGCTCCCACAGGTACAGCACGGGTCTTGAGGAGAGTGCAGACCCTGTGGGAGCGGGCTTGACCCGCGATGAGGCCCGCCTGAACACCGCAACACCTGTGTGCCCTGAAAACTAAAACAACAACACCAAGAGAGCGCCCCAATGACCCCCGAAGACATCGACAGCATCTGCAAGCACCCCGACTTCAAGCAACTGGTACGGCGCAAGCAGCGCCTGAACTGGTCGCTGACCCTGGCCATGCTGGTCATCTACTACGGCTTCGTGCTGCTGGTGGCGTTCTCCCCCAGCACCCTGGGGCAATCGCTCAGCGGCGGCGTGACCACCGTCGGCATGCTGGTCGGCGTGCTGGTGGTGCTGGTGTCCTTCGGCCTCACCGGGATCTACGTGTACCGCGCCAACAACGTGCTCGACCCGCTCAACGACAAGGTCCGCCAGGAGTGCGCGAAATGAACTGGACAGCCATCAGCATGTTCCTGCTGTTCGTCGTGTTCACCCTGGGCATCACCCGCTGGGCCGCACAGCGCACCCGTTCGGCCAGTGACTTCTACACCGCAGGCGGCGGCCTCACCGGCTTTCAGAACGGCCTGGCCATCGCCGGCGACATGATCAGCGCCGCCTCGTTCCTGGGCATTTCCGCGATGATGTTCCTCAACGGCTACGACGGCCTGCTGTACGCCCTGGGCGTGCTGGCCGGCTGGCCGATCATCCTGTTCCTGATTGCCGAGCGCCTGCGCAACCTGGGCAAGTACACCTTCGCCGACGTGGTGTCGTACCGCCTGGACCAGACCCCGGTACGCCTGACCTCGGCCCTGGGCACCCTGACCGTGGCACTGATGTACCTGGTGGCGCAGATGGTCGGCGCCGGCAAGCTGATCGAGCTGCTGTTCGGCATCAGCTACCTGTATGCGGTGATGCTGGTGGGCGTGCTGATGGTGTTCTACGTGACCTTCGGCGGCATGCTCGCCACCACCTGGGTACAGATCATCAAGGCCGTGCTGCTGCTCTCGGGCACCAGCTTCATGGCGTTCATGGTGCTCAAGCACTTTGGTTTCAGCACCGAGGCGATGTTCAGCGCCGCCACCGAGGTGCACGCCAAGGGCACCGCGATCATGGCCCCGGGCGGGCTGCTGTCCAACCCCATCGACGCGATTTCCCTGGGCCTGGGCATGATGTTCGGCACCGCCGGGCTGCCGCATATCCTGATGCGCTTCTTCACCGTGAGTGATGCCAAGCAAGCGCGCAAGAGCGTGTTCTACGCCACCGGCTTCATCGGCTACTTCTACCTGCTGCTGATCATGGTGGGCTTCGGCGCCATCGTGATGGTCGGCACCGACGCAAGCTACCGCGACGTCAACGGCGCGATCATCGGCGGCGGCAACATGATCGCCGTGCACCTGGCCCAGGCCGTGGGCGGCAACCTGTTCCTGGGCTTCATCTCGGCCGTGGCCTTCGCCACCATCCTGGCGGTGGTGGCCGGGCTGGCGTTGTCCGGCGCCTCGGCGGTGTCCCACGACCTGTACGCCTGCGTGATCCGCAAGGGCCAGGCCACCGAGAAGCAAGAGATGCGCGTGTCGCGAATCGCCACCCTGGCCATCGGCGTGCTGGCGATCATCCTGGGCCTGATGTTCGAGTCGCAGAACATCGCGTTCCTGTCCGGGCTGGTGCTGGCGATTGCCGCCTCGGTGAATTTCCCGGTGCTGTTCCTCTCGATGTACTGGAAGGGCCTGACCACCCGTGGCGCGGTGATCGGCAGCATGAGCGGGCTGGTCTCGGCCATCGTGCTGCTGGTGCTCAGCCCGGCGGTGTGGGTCAACGTGCTGCACAACGAAACGGCGCTGTTCCCCTACAGCAACCCGGCGCTGTTCTCCATGAGCCTGGCGTTCCTGGGCGCCTGGGTGTTCTCGGTCACCGACACCTCGGAGCGGGCGGCGCAGGAACGCGGCCGCTACCTGGCGCAGTTCATCCGCTCGATGACCGGCATCGGTGCCGCAGGCGCAAGCAAACACTAATAAACCAAAACGATTGTCGGGTATAAAAATAATGAACCACATTCGCTTCATGCCGGCTTCGCTGCTGGCCGGCTTCGCCTTGCCCCTGGTCGCCGCGCCGGCCCTGGCCGACTTCATCGACGACAGCCATGCCAAGGTCGAGTTGCGCAACCACTACATCAACCGCGATTTTCGCCAGAGCAACGCGCCGCAATCCAAGGCCGAGGAGTGGGCCCAGGGTTTTACCGTGAAGTTCGAGTCCGGCTTCACCGATGGCCCGATCGGGGTAGGCGTCGACGCGATGGGGCAACTGGGCATCAAGCTCGACTCCAGCCGTGATCGGCGCGGCACCGGGCTGCTGCCGTTCGGGCCCGACAGCCTGGAGCCGGCCGACGACTACAGCGAGCTGGGCCTGACCGCCAAGCTGCGCGCCTCAAAGAGCGTGCTGCGCCTGGGTACCTTGCAGCCGATCCTGCCGGTGGTGGTGTACAACGACACCCGCCTGCTGGCCGCCAGCTTTCAGGGCGGCCTGCTGACCAGCCAGGAGATCGACGGCCTGACGTTCAACGCCGGGCGGCTGACCAAGGCCAACCTGCGCGATTCCTCCAGCCGCGACGACATCGGCTACGGCGCGGCCAGCAGCGACCGCTTCGATTTTGGTGGCGGCACCTATGCCTTCACCCCGCAACTGAACCTGACCTACTACTACGCCAAGCTCGACCAGATCTACCGTCAGCAGTTCGTCGGCCTGGTGCACACCCAACCGCTGGGCGAGGGCCTTAGCCTGCGCAGCGACCTGCGCTATTTCGACAGCCGTGGCGACGGCGCCGAGCGGGCAGGGCGCATCGACAACCGCAACTTCAACGGCATGTTCACCCTGGCCAGCGGCGCGCACAAGGTCAGTGCCACCTTCCAGCAGATGTCGGGCGACAGCGCCTTCCCGTTCCTCAACGGCGGCGATCCGTACACCGTCAACCTGGTGACCTACAACACCTACACCCGCGCCGGGCTCGACTCCTGGCAACTGCGCTACGACTACGACTTCGTCGCCCTGGGCATTCCGGGCCTGAGCTTCATGACCCGCTACACCGACGGGCGTCATGCCAGGACCGCGACCGTGGACAACGGCCGCGAGCGCGAACGCGACACCGACATCACCTACGTGGTGCAGAGCGGCCCGTTGAAAAACGTCAGCCTGCGCTGGCGCAACGTCACCTTCCGCTCAGGCAACGGCTTGACCAACAGCCTGGACGAGAACCGCCTGATCATCGGCTACACCCTGGCGCTGTGGTAAGCGCGCCCCTTAAAAGAACCGGAGGACACCTCATGTCTGTTGCCCCAACCTTGCAAAGCTTCATCGCCGGCCGCTGGCTCGGCCAGCATGGCGCGCAGCCGCTGCGCAGCGCCCTGGACGGGCACGTATTGGCGTACAGCCATGAAGAGCGGCCCGACTTTGCCGAAGCCATCGAGCATGCGCGCCGTGAGGGCCTGCGCAGCCTGATGGCGATGGACTTCCAGCAGCGTGCCGCGCGGCTCAAGGCCCTGGCGCTGTACCTGGCCGAGCGCAAGGAACAGCTCTACGCACTGTCCCACCACAGCGGTGCGACCCGCGCCGACAGCTGGATCGACATCGAGGGCGGCAACGCCACGCTGTTCGCCTATGCCGGCATCGGCAGCCGCGAACTGCCCTCGGGCAACCTGCTGCACGAAGGCCCGGCCATCCCGCTGGGCAAGCAGGGCACCTTCGCCGGCAGCCACATCCTGGTGCCGCGTGCGGGGCTTGCGGTGCACATCAACGCGTTCAACTTCCCGATCTGGGGCATGCTCGAAAAGTTCGCGCCGACCTTTCTGGCCGGCATGCCGTGCATCGTCAAGCCAGCCACCTCCACCAGCTACCTGACCGAGGCGGTGGTGCGCCTGATGGATGAGTCCGGCCTGCTGCCGGCCGGCAGCCTGCAACTGGTGGTGGGCAGCACCGGCGACCTGCTCGACCGCCTGCAAGGCCAGGACGTGGTGACCTTCACCGGTTCTGCCGATACCGCGGCCAAGTTGCGTGTGACCCCGAACCTGATCCGCCACTCGGTGCCGTTCACCGCCGAGGCCGACTCGCTCAACTGCGCGATCCTGGGCCCGGACGTGAAGCCGGACGATGCCGAGTTCGACCTGTACATCAAGGAAGTGGTGCGCGAGATGACCACCAAGGCGGGGCAGAAGTGCACCGCCATCCGCCGCGCCATCGTGCCGGCCAAGCACCTGGACGCCGTGGCCACGCGCCTGCGCGAGCGCCTGAGCAAGGTGGTGGTGGGCGACCCGTCGGTGGAGGGCGTGCGCATGGGCGCGCTGGCTTCCCATGACCAGCAGCGCGACGTGGGCGAGCGGGTGCGCAGCCTGCTGCAGAGCTGCGACCAGTTGTTCGGCGCCAGCGATGGTTTCGAGCCACGGGGCGAGGGCGTGAGCGAAGGGGCGTTCTTTGCGCCGACCCTGCTGCAGGCACGCGACCCGCACGCCGATGGCGGTGCCCATGACATCGAGGCCTTCGGCCCGGTGAGCACGCTGATGGCCTACCACGACCTGGACGAAGCGCTGGCACTGGCCGCGCGCGGCAAGGGCAGCCTGGTGGCCAGCCTGGTGACCGCCGACCGCGAGGTGGCAGCCAAGGCCATTCCGGTGGCTGCGGCCTGGCACGGTCGGTTGCTGATCCTCGACAGCGAGGCGGCGGCGGAGTCCACCGGGCACGGTTCGCCTTTGCCGCAGCTCAAGCACGGTGGCCCTGGGCGTGCCGGTGGCGGTGAAGAGCTGGGCGGGCTGCGGGCGGTCAAGCACTACCTGCAGCGTGCGGCAGTGCAGGGTTCGCCGAGCATGCTGATGGCGGTGACCGGCGAGTATGTGCGCGGTGCCCAGGTGTACGAGAGCGAGGTGCACCCGTTCCGTCGTCACTTCGAAGAGCTGCGCATCGGCGAGTCGCTGCTGACCCATCGGCGTACCGTGACCGAGGCGGACCTGGTGAACTTCGGCTGCCTGTCGGGGGATCATTTCTACATGCACTTCGACGACATTGCGGCCAGGCAGTCGCAGTTCGGCAAGCGCATTGCGCATGGCTACTTCGTGCTGTCGGCTGCGGCGGGGCTGTTCGTGTCGCCGGGCGAGGGGCCGGTGCTGGCCAACTATGGCCTGGACACCCTGCGTTTCATCAGCCCGGTGGGCATTGGCGACACCATCCAGGCGCGCCTGACCTGCAAGCGCAAGATCGACCAGGGCAAATCCAGCCCGCTGGGCCAGCCGCAAGGGGTGGTGGCGTGGGATGTGGAAGTGACCAACCAGCTGGGTGAGCTGGTGGCCAGCTACGACATCCTGACGCTGGTGCTCAAGCGCCCGGTGTAACGCCGAGCGCTGCGCGCTCGATCGCGGGTCAAGCCCGCTCCCACAAGGATTATCGCCATCCCTGTGGGAGCGGGCTTGACCCGCGATGGGCTACGCAGCAGCCTCCGCAATATGGCACGCACACAAAAATACCTGGCACACACGCAAGCGCTTTACCCCCTCCGACTTTGCTCTAATCCCGTCATGGCCTGCCACGCCACTCATTGATCCACCCAGAACGGGATAACAATAAAAAATGAAACGCTTGATGCCGCTTGCCGTGCTCTACGTGTCAACGCTCGCCCATGCCGGCACGCCCGGCAACATCGACGCCAACCGACTGCTCAACGCCAACCAGGACGCCGCCAACTGGCTCGCCCACGGGCGTACCTACGACGAACAACGCTTCAGCCCGCTGACCCGCATCAACGACCAGAACGTCGCCGGGCTTGGCCTGGCCTGGACGCAGAAGCTCGACATCGATCGCGGTACCGAAGCCACCCCCATCGTGGTCGACGGCGTGATGTACACCACCGGTGCCTTCAGCATCGTGTATGCCTTCGACGCCGCCAGCGGCAAGCCGCTGTGGAAGTACGACCCCAAGATCCCCATGGAAAAACTCAGCCAGGGCTGCTGCGACGTGGTCAACCGCGGTGTGGCCGTGTGGCAGGGCAAGGTCTACGTGGGCAGCTTCGATGGGCGCCTGATCGCCCTCGATGCGGCCACCGGCAAGGAGGTGTGGAGCGTCGACACCGTTCTGGACCCCAACAAGAGCTACACCATCACCGGCGCCCCGCGCATCGTCAAAGGCAAGGTGCTGATCGGCAACGGCGGCGCCGAGTTCGGCGTGCGCGGCTATATCACCGCCTACGATGCCGATACCGGCAAGCAGGCCTGGCGCTTCTTCACCGTGCCCGGCGACCCGGCGCTGCCACCGGAAAACGAGGCCATGGCCAAGGCCATGAAAACCTGGAAGGGCAATGGCTGGGTCAAGTGGGGCGGTGGCGGCACCGTTTGGGACTCGATGTCCTACGACCCCGAGCTGGACCTGCTGTACGTGGGCACCGGCAACGGCTCGCCGTGGAACTACCAGTTCCGCAGCCAGGGCGAGGGCGACAACCTGTACCTGTCGTCGATCGTCGCGCTGCGCCCGGAAACCGGCGAATACGTGTGGCACTTCCAGGTGACGCCCGGCGATCGCTGGGACTTCACCGCCACCCAGCAGATCGTGCTGGCCGACATCCAGATCGACGGCAAGACCCGCAAGGTGCTGATGCAGGCACCCAAGAACGGTTTCTTCTACGTGATCGACCGCACCAACGGCGAGTTCATCTCGGGCAACAACTTCGTGCAGGTGAACTGGGCCAGCGGCCTGGACCCCAAGACCGGGCGCCCCATCCTCACCGACCAGGCCGACTACGCCAAGGCGCCGAAGGTGATACAGCCAAGCTTCCTCGGCGGCCACAGCTGGCACCCGATGTCGTACAACCCCAACACCGGCTATGTGTACATTCCGGCCCAGGACACCGTGGCCGAACTCAAGGCCGCCGACAAGCCACTGTTCCTGCCGACCAAGTCGGTGGTGAACTTCGGCCTGGACGTGCCCGACCTGCCGGAAGACCCGAAAGTGTTCAACCAGATCCGCAGCGCCTGGCGCGGCCACCTGATTGCCTGGGACCCGGTCAAACAGCAGGCCGCCTGGACCCACGACTATGTCGAGTCCGGCAACGGCGGCACCCTCAGCACCGCCGGCAACCTGGTGTTCCAGGGCACCTCGGACGGCCGCGTCATGGCCTTCAGCGCCGACAAGGGCAAGCAGCTGTGGGAGCACCGCGCCAACTCCGGCGTGCTCGGCGGGCCGGTCACCTATGAGGTCAAGGGCGAGCAGTACGTGGCGTTCATGGCCGGCTGGGGCGGCATCATGCCGCTGATCGCAGGCGGCCTGACCGACAAGGGCAAGGTCCAGCCAGAGTCCCGCGTGCTGGTGTTCAAGCTCGGCGCCAAGGGCGAACTGCCGCCGCCGCGCAAGGCGCCGGTGCTGCCACCGCAAGTGCCCGCGCTGACCGCCTCGGCGGATGAAATCGCCCAGGGCCGCACCCTGTTCAACGGCATGTGCGGTGCCTGCCACGGCCTCAACGCCGCCAGCGGCGGGGTGATCCCCGACCTGCGCTACCTGAGCCCGGACAAGCACCAGGCCTTCGTCGGCATCGTCAGCGGTGCGTTCATGAGCAAGGGCATGCCGAGCTTTGCCGGGGTGCTGGACATGCCGCAGATGCAACTGATCCAGCAATACATCATCAAGCGCAGCCTTGACCTGCGCGCCGCCGCCGACGCCACTGCGGCGCAGTAAGCCACCCCTCGACCCCGCTCGCCAGGCGTGCGAGCGGGGCAGCCTCAACCCGTTCCAATAACAATTAACCGGTAGACAGGTGACCCCCATGAAAGCGCTTTTGCACAAAGGCGGCGCATTGCCGTGCTCGCTGTTCCTTGCCCTGTGCGCCAGCCCCGCGCTGGCCGATGTACGCCCCGACTCCGGCGACTATGCCGCGCTGCCACCGGGCACCGACCTGGCCTTGCTGTACCAGCAGAACCCGCGTATCGACCGCTCGTACATGGGCGGCAAGCGCGCCGCCGACAACCTCGACCTGGACCTGACCGTGGGCGTGCTGCGTCTGGTGCACTTCACCGAGTTCTTCAACACCGGCCTGATCTGGGACCCGCAGATCATCATCCCCTACGGCCATCAGGAAATCGGCGCCACCGGCCAGAAGAACAGCGGCCTGGGCGATATCACCTTCGGCGCCACGGTGTGGAGCCTGGCCGACATGGAGCGCAACCGCCACCTGGGCTGGTCGCTGTTCGTCACCGCGCCCACCGGCGCCGACAAGAACCAGGGCTTTGCCCTGAGCGGCAACCGCTGGGCGGCGGACTTCCAGGTGGGCTATGTGCACGGCTTCAACGAGCGCTGGACGTGGGACGTGATCGCCGAGACCGAGTTCTACCAGGAGCAGCGCGACACCGGTGCGCACCGTGACCCGCTGATCCAGTTGCACAACCACCTGCGCTACAACTTCACCCCGGCCACTTCGGTGGCGCTGTCGTACCGGCACAACTGGGGCTCGCGCGAGACGCTGGACGGGCAGACCCTGGAAACCAGCCACAACAACGGCACGGTCGGCCTGTCGGCGACCACCATGCTGGGCAAGCAGTGGCAGGTAATGGGGCAGTACTGGCGGGATGTGGACGTGCGCTCGGGGCCCATGACCGACCATTCGCTGCAGTTCAGGTTGGCGTATATCTACTGAGGCGAGCCTGACGCACACCGGGTGAGGGGCACCCGGTGTGGTCACACGCCATGGCCGGGCTTAGACTGCGTGGCTTGGGCCTGTCAGTCGCCACGCGCGGGGCCGGACACTTGAACTGTGACGTGAACATGAAGCTCAAACTGTGCCTGCTGCTGCTTGTCTGCCCACCGCTGTTGGCCCAGGAGTTCGCCTGCCAACTGGGTGGCAAGATCGTTCCCGTTGCCGAGTATCGGCAGCCGACCCCTGTCTTCACCCGGCTGAAAAATGACGGGCATCCGATGACGGCCTTCGGCTTTTCAATTGCGCACAGTCAGGTGCTGGGGGCCGACAAAGCCACGCGTGACTATTGCCAGTCGCTGATCGCAACAACGCGCACCGTGCTGTTGTCAGGTCAGTACCCGGCTGATCACTTTCACCCGGGCCAGACCCTGTCGCTCAAGCATGTGCATCGCGACCGCCATGTCTGGCCTTACTGGCCAGACTATTACTGGCTCGCAGATAGCCCCCAGGGCCGCTGACCGACTCTTCGCTGCCGTGTCGCCTGGCGTGTATCGACCAAGGGGAGGGCGGCGCGCAAGGCGCTATCGCGGATCGCGTCGCAGAGCTGAATCATCAGTGGCGCGCCGACCGGTTCAGCACAGCGGCCTCTACCGAAGGAACTCGCACCCGCAGTGCAATCAGCACCGCGGCCAGCAGCATCAGCACGGCCGCCGCCACGAATACGCCTGCGCTGCCACCGAGGCTGAACATTGCCCCACCCGCGGCTGCGCCTGTGGCGATGGCCGACTGTACCGACGCTACCACCATGCCCCCGGCGCTTTCCGCCTGGTCAGGGACCGCGTTGGCGACCCAGTTCGACCACGCCACCGGCACACCGCCAAAGGCCAGGCCCCACACCGCCAGCAGTACGGCCTGCCCTGGCACCGACGCCGGCAACAGGACCAGCGCCAGTGCCGCAACGCCCACCAGCGCCGGCATCGACACCAGGGTGGCCAACGGGTGGCGAGCAAGCATCCACCCGGCCACCAGGGTGCCGACAAAGTTCGCCACACCAAAACCCAGCAGCATCAGCGACAGCCCCTGCGGGCCAATGCCGGTCGTGCCTTCGAGAAATGGCCGAACATACGTGAACATCGCGAAGTGGCCGCTGTGCACCAGCACACAACCGAACATCCCCATGGCAATGCCTGGGCGCAGCAATACTTCAAGCACCGTGCGCAGGCGTGCCGGGCGGCGCGGCGCAAGGCTCGGCAGCGTGATTGACTGGAACGCCAGGGTCACCACCCCCACCGCCGCCGCTGCAAAGAACGCGCTGCGCCAGCCATATAGCCCGCCCAGATAACTACCCAGCGGAACCGCAACCACCGTCCCGACGGCGATGCCACTGAAAATGATCGAGAGCGCTCGCGGCAACAACGCCCCCGGCACCAGACGCATCGCCACCGCCGCCGCCATGCTCCAGAACCCGCCAAGCGCGATGCCCAGCAAGATACGCATCAGCAACAGCACCGCGAAACTGGAGGAAACGGCGACCAACAGATTGGACGCGATCATCAACGTGGAAAAACCCAGCAACACCCAGCGGCGATCGATGCTGCGAGTCAGGCCTGGCACCAACAGGCCGGCGAACAGCGCCACCACGGCTGTCACCGTTACCGCCTGGCCAGCCAGCGCTTCGGATACCCCCAGCTCGGTCGCCATTGGCGTCAACAGGCTGGCCGGAAGGTACTCCGCGGTCAGCAAGCCGAACACGCCCATGGCCAGCGAGAACACGGCCATCCACGCGGGGGTTGCAGGTTCTGCATCCGGCCCGGCGCCGGGACGGCTGTCGGGTACGGCATTGCAAACAAGGTCAGTCATTGCACGGATCTCCCAATCTTCAATTGCGACCCGCAGTCTAGGCGCGAGAATCCGGATGATCTATGATCGAAAAACTCGATTTTTTGACCAGAACACCTGAATCATGCCGACGGACCCCTCTGCCTTCTCTTCCGATCTCATCAACGAGCTGTTGCGCGGCATGCGCCTGCGCGGTGTCGACTACCGGCGTATCCAGGCGGGCCCGGCCTTCGGCTTGGGCTTCGCTGCCAAACCCGGGCATGCCTGGTTTCACTTCCTGGCGGTCGGCAACGCGGTGCTGCGCATGGAAGACGGCACAACCTATGCGCTGTGCGCCGGCAACGCCGTCTTCATCTCCCATGGCGCGGCCCATCAATTGCTCTCGGATACACACGTGCCCGTGCAGCAAATCGACCTTCTGGACGGCGAGCCGCTGGGCGACGCCGTCAGCGCGGTGGACACCGGAACCGATGTCGGTGCCATGCCGACCACGCTTTTGTTCAGTGGCTGCATGGAGTTCGAATTGGGCAGCCTGCATGGCCTTGGCAAGCTGATGCCGGGCCTGATGCTGATTGATGCCGGCGGCCAGCGTTACCCCGGGCTGGTGCCGATTCTCACCACCATGGAGCGCGAGGTCAGCGCCGCACGCATCGGCTTCGCCGGCATCCTCGCGCGGTTGGCCGACGTGGTCGCCGCCATGGTCGTTCGAGGTTGGGTCGAGTGCGCCTGCGGTAACGCCTCTGGCCTGGTTGCCGCCCTGCGCGATCCGCGCCTGGCTGGTGCACTGCTGGCGCTGCATCAACAGCCGGGCCGCGACTGGACCGTCGAGCAGTTGGCGGAGCAATGCAATACGTCCCGCTCGGTCTTTGCGGAGCGTTTTCAATTGACGATTGGCATGACCCCGCTGCGCTACGTCACCGAAGTGCGAATGCGGCTTGCCAGCCAGTGGCTGACGCTGGAAAGGTTGCCGATTGAAGAGGTCGCGCAGCGTTTGGGCTATACGTCTCAGGCGGCGTTCAGTCGGGCGTTCAAGCGTGTTACGGGTAAGACGCCTGGGTTGAGTCGCAGGTTAAGGCAGTCGGCTGCCGTCTGAAGCTGAGTGGGATGGGCGAGTGGGCCATCTTGGGCGGCCTTGGCACTATTTGAGACAAGGCCGAACGCGGTCGCTCGCACCTCTTTGCTTTCGATAGGCCGCGTGTGCGGCCCGTGTGTTGCGTCATCAACTACTGACCGCTTTCGCCTCCATGCCATCAAGCACCGACTCGATCAATGCGTTGCTCAATTCCAGCGAATGTTGCGAGGCCATCAGCAGGCTTTTGAACTGCTCATCGGCGCGTTCGCAGGCTTGTGCGGTGGTGTCCCTTGCACACTGGATCATGATCGACAGGTAGACCAGCGCATCTTCGAGCTTGATGTCTTCGCGCACGGAAAACAGGGGAGGGTGGTCGCCGTGGCAACAGCCGAAGGAGGTGTAGGCGGGTTTGCGCGGGGTGTTGGGGAGTGGGGGATTCGGGACGAACTTAGCCATGTGGTGCTCCTTGATTAGTGGAGCCGACCCTGATTCGGATTCGGCGCTTTTTGCGCCTTGATTTATTTCAGGTGACCAAACCTGGACGCTGGGTTTACAGCGACCGGGCAAGGTTAAAGGGGTTGAGGTGGGGATTCAAGTTTCTGGCAGAGGGAAGGAGGAGGCGTTACCGTCTGAGTGCTGATGCATTCATTTTGACGATCTGGCTTGCTTTTGAATTCAAAGGTTTGAGGCGCGCAGAGCGGCCTGCGCTTGAGGCTGACCAATACGTTGCAGTCTGTTGCGGCAGCTAGAGATTCTGGCCGTATGCGGTCTTGGGTGAAAGACCGCTTACGACCCAAAGCGGACGTAGTCAACCCTGATAATTTGCCGCTCGGCGAGCGACATCTTCACTTATGGAAGAGCAAGCTCTTACCCTAATGCGGCGGCAAATGCTTCTGGCGTGGGGCTCTCCTGCCATTGTGCGATTGCTCCCGGCAGCACCAGCCATGGCTGCTTGCGCCGAGTCCAGATATGCGCAACCGGCTCGAAGCGCTCAGCCCTTTCCAGGATGCCGGCCCGTACCACTCGCATGCCGGGTGCTGCCGTCGTCTCGTTGAACAGCCGGGTATGACATGTACCGCAGGCATGTTGGGTAGACGTTTGACCTTGGTGTTCATGCTCAAAGATCGCCGTTTCGCCAGACACCTGAACAGCCGAAGCCGCGCTCAGCATGTGCAGACCAAACGCACTGCCGCTCCAGCGCTGGCAGTTCAAACAGTGGCAGGCATACAGCGGCGGCAATTGCCGCGCCACGATCTCAAGGGTGACTTGCCCACATCGGCACTGACCGGTGATTCTCATGCGTTAGTTCCTTACAATGACGCCCGGAAAAATGTGGGCGAATGATCGCTTTTCACGGGCTCTGGCAGAAGATCAAATTAGGAGCAACTGTTGGCCAAGAATGTATGAGCGGTATTGAATGGGAAAGCCAGCGTGTATTTCTCGCCGTGTTGCGCTCTGGTAGCCTGAGCGGCGCGGCGAAGCTGCTGGGTATCGCCCAGGCCACTGCGCGCCGGCGCCTCGACTGTCTTGAACACGCTCTCGGTGTGAGTCTGTTCACCCGCACACCTCAAGGACTGACGCCTACTGCCGGAGCGCAGCGCCTGATCGAACATGTGGAGGCCATGGATCTGGCCGCGCAAACCTTCAACCGCATGGCCAGCTCTGAAGCGTCGATGGATCACGGTACAGTCCGGCTGACCTGTGGCGAGTTGCTTGGCGTCGAAGTCTTGCCCGACCTGCTGCGCCCTTTCCATTACGAACACGTCGGACTCAAACTTGAGCTGAGCATAAGCGATGCCCTTGAAGACATCGCCAGGCTGCAATCGGATATTGCGGTGCGGCTGATGCGGCCCAATGAAGCGGATATCACGGTGCGGCGTGTCGGCAGTTTGCAGATTGGCATCCATGCCAGTGCCGGGTGCCTGGAGCGCTACGGTAACCCAACCTCCCTGCTGTCGCTGCGCCAGCGACCGCTGATCGGGCCAGACAGACGCTCAGCGGATTTGCGTCGGTTTATCGACTCTGGTCTGTGCGATGCCGACCAGCATTTCGCCATTGCCTCTGATCATCACCTTGCTCAGCTGGCCGCTCTGAGAGCGGGCTTAGGCTTCGGGCTCTGCCCGACTCAAATCGCAAAATCGCACCGACTGGTACATGTGCTACCACACGATTTTGGCTTTGAGGTTGAGGTGTGGATCGCAATGCACAATGACCTGCGCAAAATTAACAGGATCGCTCAGGCGTTCGAGGTTCTTGGAGAGCAGTTACATCAGTATCTATGCTTAGCCGATCAGTGAGCAGCGTAGGTCGTGGCATCCACTGCTTTGTCTAAACGGCTGCAATGGGTCGAAAGCCGCCGCTCCGGACTGACCGCTCCCGACCCATTGCAGCCGTTCAGCACTGGCAGATTTCGATCCCTCGCGGCCAGTGCTCCCGACACTTACAGTTCCCGAGCCCAAGTCTGGCTGACGAGGTCTTTTCCGAAGCTGTGTACCTGTTCTTCTTCGACCAAATGGAAACCTGCTTTCTGATAGAGCTTTCGGGCATCGACAAGCACACTGGTTGTCCAGAGGATCATGTGCTTGTAGCCCGCGAGCCGCGCAAACCGAATACTCTCTTCCAGCAACCGATTGCCGATTCCCATGCCCCTGGCGCTCGCGTCAACGTAGAGCATCCGCAGCTTGGCGGTCGTCTGGTCATGTTTGACGACAAAGACCGAACCGATAACTGTGCCCTCTTTTTCCGCGATCCAGCATCGCTCGCAGGACGGGTCGAACTCACGAAGGTAGTTGGCGACGATTTCCGCTGCAATGGGGTCACGTTATCCGTATAGGATGTTGCTCCATGCGAGTGAATCTCCAAACACTCCCGACGCGATACCTTCAGCCTCAACCAAGGTGATATTCGCGCCTTTATCAGCCAGGTGTTACGCCAGCGAAGCGCCCACGATGCCGGCACTAATGACAACGACTCGTTTGTCCAGAGCATTTCCCATAGCAACCTTCATTCTGTAGACCTGAAGGCGGTTTCAGTGTCTGCCTCTGGTCGATTTCTGCTTGTCGTAAGGGGCAGCAGTTGTCGTCCAGAAAGCAGATGTAAATTTGTCTGAAGTGGCGAAATAGCTGCCAAAATCATCGTGTTAAAACGCCGCCTGAAATGGCAGCAAGATAAGCGCGTGAGTGTTGTTGGCACTGGAGGGTAGCGAAAAATCGTTCAGCTACTACGGTAAGCGTCATCAACGACTATAGTCATTGGTGAGCCAGAGCGAATCTGACCATTCCCCTGCCAACCTGGCCTAATCCAATTCCGCGATTACACGGCGGATCTTCTTGTGTTCCTTGATGCGGAACGTGAACGTTTCGCTGCCGAAATCACTCAGGCTCAGGCTGAGATCGAGGTAGCGTTGTCTTTTTTTGAACCCCTTGATGGTGGATGGAGTTATCCCGCCGGGCACGTCGCATCCCACTGAGCACGTCCCAACCACCCATCTATCAAGGTTCAAGCTATGAATACTTTAGAGTTCGATGATGCACAAAAAACCAATGGCGACCGGGTTCAGGGGCCGCTGCCGGCCGGCACTGTCGCGCCCGACTTCACTCTTCAAGCAACCCCTGATCAACAGTTGTCGCTGCGTGAGCTAAAGGGAAATACCGTGATATTGGCGTTTTATCCCGCTGACTGGACTTCGGTGTGTGGTGACCAACTGACTTTGTACAACCAGTTGCTACCCACATTCAGAGAATACGGTGCGGCGCTACTGGGTATCTCGGTTGACAGCGCCTGGTGTCATCAGGCCTTTGCCAAAGATCGGAATTTTCACTTCAGCCTGCTGGCCGATTTCGAGCCCAAAGGGGCTGTGGCACGACAGTATGGAGCGTACGAGTCCCAGCTCGGGGTTTGTAAGCGTGCGCTGTTCGTGATTGACAAGGACGGGATGGTTGCCTGGAGCTACGTCTCCCCGATGGCAATCAACCCGGGTGCGGACGGTATTCTGGATGCGCTGGATGCTTTGGCGAATTCGCCACAAAGCACGCCAACCAAAAATTAACAGGTGATTAGATGGCCACTCTCAAAGTCCCGGTAAGTGCCGACGACCATCGCCAGGGAAGTGCGCATGCCAAGGTCACCTTGGTCGAATTTGGCGACTATGAATGTCCCTATTGCGGTGAAGCTTATTGGATGGTCAAGAATCTGCAACAGCATTTTCGCGATGACTTGCTGTTTGTGTTCCGTAACTTCCCTCTGACCACCGCTCACCCCCATGCATTGGGTGCAGCGGTCACCGCTGAGTATGCCGGGAGTCGAGGATTCTTCTGGGAGGCCCACGACGGATTGTACGAAAATCAGGATCGATTGGGCCTGCCGCTGTATCGCGCCATCGTTCTCAAACACGGCCTTTCCAGGGAGGAATTCGATCTTGCAATGCAAGAGGATACTTACATTCCCAAAATACAAGCCGATTTCAATGGCGGTGTACGCAGCGGCGTGAATGGCACCCCAGCGTTTTACATTGACGGGCTTCGGTATGACGGAGTTCCAGAGTTCATCGGGATGAGTCAGATGATTGAGCTTTTGTTAGTGCGTGGACGAAATCGCTAGAGAGCCAAATCGGCTTGGCATCACCCACATCGGAGCCGGGGAAAATCCAACGTTAGCTTCCTTTTACATTAAAGAGGTGGGCACGGAGCCGGCAACTAATGAAATCTTTGAAGTATTATGAAGGAAATCGACACGCCACATGGTTGGAGTTGTTTTTTGACCTGACTTTCGTTGTTACGATAGGTCAAGTTACGCACACTCTCGGACATGTTCATGATGGGCACTTTGAACATAAGCAATTATGGACATTCTTACTGCTTTTTGTGCCGTTGTGGTGGATCTGGTCCAGTCACACGATTTATTCCAACAGGTTCGATACAGACAGCAATCTTCACCGTTTGGCAACATTATTCATAATGCTCCTGCTCATTGTGCTATCGGCACGGATCGGGGAAGACTTGGAAGTGAACTACCCGCTCATTATTGTCTGCTATTCTGGTATACGTGCAATCATCAGTGTTATGTATATTTCATCCGTTAGTAAACTCGATTCTCGCGGCGAGCTTTCCTCAAGGCTTGGCTTCGCCCTATTAGTTAGCGCAGTTATTAGCCTTTCATCCGTTATTTTTGACCCGCCCTTGCGTTACCTTGTTGCTTATATTGGGATTGTTCTTGATATTCTGTTTCCTGTATTTTTCTGGACTAAACTAAAACCGTTGCCAGCACACACAGAGCACTTGGTTGAGCGCATAGGCCTACTCACCCTAATCTTATTGGGGGAGTCAATTATTAGCCTTTCCGGAGGCTTATCTAACATTCAATGGGGTTATTATAATGTGATGGCGGCCATCACCGGATTTATCATGATTTGCAGTATCTGGTGGATCTATTTTGATAGTTTTTACTTGCTGAACAAACATCAAAGCAGGATGAGTGGGCACGCCTTAATCTACTCGCACCTTTTTCTTTTTATGGGGCTGGCACTTCTGGCAAATTTGATTAGGCATGCGATCCTGAACGACATTGCGATACGCGATTTCCAGATTATGTCGATCACCGGCATGGCCTTGTTTTTCCTAGGTAAGCAATATGGCTATTTCATAGCCGTGAGTAGAATAAGGAAATACATCCTACAAAACACGTTGATAGTGTTTTCTTTGGGCGGGTTAGTCGTGTTTTTACCCCGCGTCGAGTACATATTGGTCGGCCTGACAGCAACCATGATCTCTTATGTTTTTCTAAATTTCAGATATCGTTGAATCATCATTATCAGACCAGAGGGTGGGACCAAGTGAGCAAGTGGCTGACTTGCGGTTACATGCTGCCCACTACGTCGTTCTCACTGCTCGTGCGCTACTCGCCGCTACCCTTGGTCTATTTGGGTTTGTAATCCTGGTATCGTCGACCATAGTTAAGAGTCTCGGATGCCCCTCTTAGCTATCGCGATCTGATAGCGCCAGCCGCATCGTAACAACAGGAGCCACATCATGGTCAAAGTAGCGTTGTTCGTTCGCCTAAAAGCAAAACCCGGGAAAGAAAAGGATGTAGAGAGCTTTCTTTTGGGTGGCCTTCGGTTAGTGGAGGAGGAGCCAGCCACTACAGCCTGGTTTGGAATCCGCTTGGGGCCGTCCACCTTTGGCATCTTTGACGCATTCCCGGATGAAGCGGGCCGGCAGGCTCATCTTTCGGGCAAGGTCGCGGCGGCGCTTATGGCAAACGCTGCCGAGCTATTTGCCGAACCGCCATCAATCGAGAAGGTTGACGTCCTTGCGGCCAAGCTACCCAGCTAAGCAAACCCAATAGGAAGCTCCAGTCAGTACTGGGAGGCCCACGATGTATTTTGTGAAAATCAGGATAGCCTGGGCCTGCTGCTGTTCCGGGCGGTGATCAATCAAAACACTTGTATTGAAGATAAATGTCATGGCTAAAGTGCCGTGTCCAGGATTCATGCCATGCTTGCGCGCTCGGTATAAGTGAAAGGATACGCGCGCAAATCGTGTCCAGGGACGGCGTGGAAGCCGCACAGAATCTGCAAGGCAACGTGCTCATCACGGGTTTAGGCTGGGTAGGGTAGATTGTTTGCCGGGCACCGGTCGCTCATGGCGCGAAGATCTCCATCATTGATATAGAACCGGAGGTCATCCGCGCCGTGACACCTTATGGTTTCGTCAAGTGAGCATTCGTCGGCGTAGCAGTGACCGATGTTCAATGAGCTGCCTGACGCGGCTGCACTCCGAACTGCGCAACGATGTGCGTACCCAATTCCTCAATAACTTCCACCGCAGGGCGCTTGCCGTATTTGAGATTGAGAATGACGTGGTCCACGCCGATTTCCTCAAGCGACTCCAGCAAAAAACGTAGATGGTAACGTCCAAGTCTGAACCCCAAATGGATACGTGTGGGTGGCGTTGACGGATTCTCATCGAGATCGATGTACAGCGACTGAGTAAAGGGCTTATACACAGAACCACATTGTTTCGTGACCTCCAGTCGCCAATCTTCCACGACCAGCCGCTGCATGTTCGGAATGCGTGGATAGTTGATCCATCCGTTGCTCTCACGCGCGATCCAATCCAGTGACTGGCGACTGTTGCCGGTCACGAGCATTGGAATGAATTGGGTGGTCGGTTTCGGAATCAGGTCTGCGCCTTGCATTTCACCAGTGCTCCAGTGGATGGGCTCAAAACTGGTGCTGTGGGCGCGGCGAATCACTTCGTAGTGTTCTCGAAAGATCTCTCCACGCCTTTCGGGATCGACGCCAAATGCCGAAAACTCCACTGGCCGATCTCCCGAAGCAACCCCCAGAATCAAGCGACCAGTGCTCAACTGATCTACGCTGGCAGACGCCTTGGCCGTGTGCAGGGGATGGTGCAGCGGGATGGCGATGGAGGCGGTGCCAAGTGCAATCTCCGAGGTATGGGCGGCCATATAACCCAGGTAAACCCAGGGGTCGAAGACTTGGCCGACATCGCCGAAGCCAGGGTCGCGAAGCGGCACGTCGCGAAACCAGAGCGCGCAGAAGCCCAGCGCCTCGGCTTGTTTAGCCAGTGTGACCTGGTTGAGCATGCTCGGAGTGTCCCCGTCGAACGCCTCCATGGGAAAGAATAATCCAAGGCTCAAATGCCCCTGAGTGAAGGTTCGGCTGAACCCTCGATGCTGCTGGTAAGGAATCGTGCTCGGCCGATACATACGGATTGACCTCATGGCAGAACGTGAACAGCGCCCCCGTTTCCAGAGGTGCTGCGGCATCGGTAACTTTTGAACGGCAGGTGGGGGGACTGGGTCTGGCTTTTACCCGTTGCGCCGTACTGCTGGTCGTGTGGACCGGACTCAGGGGGCAGTTGCTGGCGATAGGCGCGGGTTGGTCCGGGTGGGTGTTAAGCGGACGGTCAAAGGAAGTCAGATCTCTCGGCTCTATACCACCAGATGGGCAAGGCGTTCGAGGAATCATTCTATAAGCGTAGGCGGTTTTGCAGCTCTCCGCCATATTCTTACAATCGGGCCGCTGGTGGGCGAAAGTCGCGTATCGAAGGCAGTTATCGGTCGTTTCCTGCCATTCCAGAACGGCCGCTATTGGCCGATAGCGGTCAGCCAACGTGTCTCAAAAGGGATCGAGCCGTGCGTCGATGCCAGCCTGCTTAGCCAGCGAGATCAGGTTTTCGACGCAATCTTGCTCAATGATGCAACCCACATAATCGGCGCCGCCTGTATCCACATGCAGAAAGCGCTTCCCGAACCCGGTCAGCCATTGATCGAAATCGATCAGCACTTGCATCAGTGATGGCGTCTCTTCCAGCTTGTAGGCATAAATCTGGTCAATGCCGCTGGCTTCAATCAGTTTCGGTGCCAGGTACTTGAAATCATCGAAGCCGTGCACGTCCACGGCCATTAGAACCAGATTATTGAGTAACTGGCCTTTATCAGCGTCCAAAAGACCACTGACCAACGCGGTGGCCGGGTCTTCACCTAGGTTGTAATAGCGCGACACCCTTCTCACGAGACGCGCACGTTCCTTTTCAGGCAGCCGCGCCAACAGGGCCTGGGTGAACGTTTTCAGTTGCGCACCGAATGGATAAAGCTCACGCATAATCGCGGCATCGCTCAACCTTGGTTCATCGGGTGGGGGTTGTGTGAAGCGATCGCCGAACAATCGACTGAACAAGCCCATCGCCGTTTATTCTCCTTGGTGGGTAAAGCCTCTGGCGCGAAGCTTACCCCAGCGGTTCGATGACGGCGAATAGGGTCAGGGTTGACATCTATTCAGTCTACGTGTGGCAGCAATCGACCCATAGCAGCCATTCACGAAGGGCCGCATTCGGCCAGTGCCGCAGCAGTGGGCCGCAGCATGAGTGCGAAGTCCTTTAATTACTCGACCTTTTTACCTGGCAATGGGGCCGTATGAATTTCGTCAAACATAGCGGTTGCCACTGAAGCAGCATAAACAATGTATTTCACATCACTTTCTTTGCTCTTGACTTCATAGATTTCACAAAGAAGACTTTTGTTGTTCTTGGGCAACGCTGCAGGCGACCAGGATGAAGGGCTCTTGAAGTTATACTCAGGGCCTTTGTACATTAAGGATTTTATGCCAACAACGGTACGCTTGTATTTTTGTCTGTCAGGTCTTTTGGAATTTTCATAGTCCCCTATAAATGATCCTAAAGAACCGGAGACAACATCTATGCACTCCTTGTCTAGCGCGGTCTCATAATCAGCAGCCGCGTAGGTTCCAACGCTGCCATGGTTGGAATAGAATTTTTGACGGGGCGTCAATTTCTCTTCTGGCTGCTTGGGTTTATATTCATCACCCTCGAAATAATATTCGATGTACCCTCGCGAAATATCCACCCTGTTGTATATTTTTCTCTTTTCTATCACGTCTTCGAAAGTGTACCAGCGATGCTCAATTAGTGTGTGCTCGACGTCTAGCCCGCTCGCCATCACTTTTAAAGAAAGCACGGAGCCGAACAGGATATATGCAATGTTGATACTTTTCATGAGCTCGCCCAGGGCATGGTTTTTTAAAGTTTACTTGATTCTAGCCAGTGCACGATAGAGTTGTAAATTTATCTAATAGCAAAATCAACACACTGGATCATGATCGACAGGTAGACCAGCGCATCTTCGAGCTTGATGTCTTGGCGCACGCAAAACCGGGGAGTGTGATTGCCGTGGCAACACACGGGGCAGCGCCTGTCGCTGGAGCATACCCCCCGGACAAGCCGTATGGCCTTACTGGCCGAACGCCTACCGGTTATCCGCCAGGCCTCGATGGCCAGTGGTGTGCGGGCCTCGCGCCACGGCGCGCAGGGTGTGCGCCAGCATGTCTTCAGCGCTGCGCTCACCGTCGACTCGCAGGACGGGCGCTGTCTGCCTTGAAAGCCACGCCTCGTGCCGCACACGGCTTCGGCTGGAAAACGCCGGGTCGTCATACTGGGAAGCCCATTCGCGAAAGGCCAGGTGAATGGCATGCATGTCACCACCGGGCGCGATGCGATTGCCAAAGCGCTGCTGTTCTCGTGCTGCCAGTCGTTCCAGGCGAACAGGTGTCGGCGTGATCACGAACACGATCAGGTCGACATGCGCGATCAGCGCATCACCCCAGCCATCGAACGAGCCGGTCAGTACCCAGCCCTGATCACCGAGTGCCTGTTCGATCAGGCAGACGCGTTCGGCGGGTGGTCGCTTGGTAGTGAAGGGTGGGTTGGTGGGCAGCCAGTAGAAGTCATCGACATCGACATGCCGCAGGTTCAGCGAGCAGGCCAGGTTGTGACCCAGGGTGGTCACGCCGGCACAGGAGGAGCCGGTTATGTAGATACGCATTGTTCTGTTCATGCGCCATCCTACCCCGGCGGTCTGTCAGGGCGAAGCGCTCCGGCGCGTCAGCCCGGGTGGCGTTGGTGCGGGTCACAACACGGCGCATCCCTGCGCCACTTCACATCAGAAACTGTACTTGGCCGTGAGCATCATGTTGCGCGGTGTGCCGTAGGTGTCGCCGCCATAGCTGGTCGAGTTGGAGATGGACGAGTAGTACTTGCGGTCGAACACGTTGTTGGCGTTCAGCTGCAGGTCCAGGTTGCGGGTCAGCCGGTAGCCGGCCATCAGATCGGTGACGGCGTAGCCACCCTGTTCCAGGCGATAGCTGCCACCGTTGGCCAGCGCCACGTCGTTGTACAGGCGGCTCTGCCACGACACGTTGCCACCCACGCGCAGTTTCTCCAGCGGGCCCTGGAAGCGGTAGGTGGTGGTCAGCTTGAACAGGTGCTCGGGCGTGTCGGTGTCAAAGCGCTGGTTGACGTTCTGCGGGTTGGCGGCGTCCTTGAGGGTGTGCACGCGGGCATAGGTGTAGCCACCGCCCACCTGCCAGTTCTCGGTCAGCGCACCCTGCAGCTCGAAGTCGATACCCTGGCTGCGGATCTCGCCCGAGGCCTCGTAGCATTCGGTCTGCGGGCAGTTCGGCACGAACACCTGCACCGCGCGGTTTTCCTGGTCGATGCGAAACAGCGCCAGGCTGGCGTTGAGCGCACCCTCGAAGTACTCGCCCTTGATGCCCACCTCGTAGTTCTTGCCCACGATCGGCTTGACCGGGGTGCCGGAGGTGCCCTTGCTGCTCTGCGGGGTGAAGATGTCGCTGTAGCTGACGTAGACCGAGTGATGCTCGTCCAGGTCATAGATCAGCCCGGCATAGCGGGTGACGTTGCGGGTGACCTTGTAGTCGCCGTCGCCATCGCGGTTGTCGTAGTCATACCAGTCCAGGCGCCCGCCCAGGATCAGCTTGAGCGGGTCGGCCAGGCTCAGGCGGGTGGTCAGGTACACGCCATCCTGGGTGGTCACTTCGCGGCTGTTGCCGGTGTGGGTGAAGTTCGGCTTGCCGGCATTGATCGGCCAGTTGGGGTCGTAGGGGGCATAGTTGTGGGTGGTCATGTCGTAGATGCGCTTGCTGGCACCCACCACCAGTTCATGGGTGCGCCCCAGCGCCTCGAAGGGCCCGCTGACAAAGGCATCCACGCCGGCCTGGTTTTCATCGTGGGCCGACTGGTACACGGTGCGTGCCAGCGTGTTGTTGACCCAGCGCGACTGGTACGAGCCGGAGAACAGCGCGTTCTGCTCGGAATAGTTGGCGTTGACCTGCAGCTTCCAGTCGTTGGCCAGGCGCTGGCGTACCTCGGCAAAGACGGTATTGATCTCCTGGTCCTTGTTCTCCCAGGGGGTACCCGGGTTGTACGAGCGCGGCAGGTTCAGGTGATGGCCGTCCAGGCCGATCATCGAGGCGCCCCAGAAGTAGTTGGTCTTGTCCTTCTGATTGGAGAAGCCGAGGGTCAGGGTAGTGTCGTCGCTCAGGTCCGCCTCGGTGATGGCGTAGAACAGGCCGTGGGTCTCGTCCACGCCATCGACGAAGCTGTTGCTGTCGCGGTAGGACGTCACCACCCGACCGCGCAGGGTGCCGCTGTCGTTGAGCGGGCTGGAGGCATCGACCTCGCCGCGGTAGTCGTCCCAGCTGCCGGCCGCACCGGTGAGGGTGACCTTCTGTTCGGCCAGCGGGCGCTTGCGCACCAGGTTGATGGCAGCCGAAGGGTTGCCCGCACCGGTCACCAGCCCGGTGGCGCCGCGTACCACCTCCACCCGGTCGAACATCGCCAGGTTCGGCTGGGCGCCCACAGTCCAGCCCTGGTAGCCACTGGGGATGCCGTCGTACATCAGGTTGTCGATATCGAAACCGCGCGCCGAATACGTCTGCCGGCCAGGGCCGCTGGAGAAGTCGAGGAACAGCCCCGGGGTGGCCTTTACCACGTCGTTGATGCTGGTCATGGCCTGGTCGTCCATGCGCTGGCGGGTAATCACGGTAACGGCCTGGGGCGTTTCGCGCAGGGTCAGCGGCAGCTTGGTCGCGGTCGACATGGCGCCGGTGGTGTATGACTGGGTGCCTTCGGTGGTGCTGCCCAGTTGAGTGTTGACGATTTCGGTGGCGCCCAGCTCCAGGGTCGCAGCCTTGGCTGGCTGCGGTGTCGCAGAGCTGTCATCGGCCAGGGCGGGGGTCAGGGTGGCCATGCAGATGGCCATGGCCAACAGATTGCGGGGCAGGCCGGAGCAATGCGGCGGGGTAGGGCGCGACATGAAGGGTTCCAGTGGTAGTGATAAATATAATACATATGAGAATCGTTACCAAATGATGTGTCAAGGTGTGTCGCAATAAATAGCGGCGTTCTGGCCGATGCCGCGTCCTCTGCTAGGTTTCTAACCATCACCTTTTGTCACCCCACCCCCAGGCATACAGGCAAGGAAGCACCCGATGAACAAGACACCCCTGTTTTTCAGTGGATTGCTCGCTACCGCGGTACTGCTCGGTAGCACAGCGGCCCAGGCACAGACCCAGCCGGTAGTGCAGGTTTCCGGGCCTGAAGCGGATGTGAAGGTCACGGAAACCTACGTGCGGATGATGGCCAGGGAGGCGTACTTCTGGGGTTGGCCCATGGCCAACATCTTCAACCGCCGGCAGAAGTTCAAGGACCTGCCCGAGGCGGGGTTGATGGGCGGCATCGTGCCTGTGGCGCCGATCAACCACCTGTCGATGCTCACCGACTACATCTCGCCCGGGGAACGGCTCGTGGCCTGCCCCAACCAGGATGTGGTGTATGGCGCAGGCAGCATCGCCCTGGACATCGAACCCGTGGTGATCCAGGTACCGGACTTCGGCGACCGTTTCTGGGTGTACCAGATGGTGGACCTGCGCTCCGACAGCTTCGCCGAGCTGGGCAAGATGTACGGCACCAAGCCCGGCTTCTACCTGCTGGTGGGCCCGGACTGGAACGGCAAGGTGCCGCAGGGCATCACCCAGGTGTTCCGCGCCAGCACCAACACCGGGTTCGTGATTCCACGGGTGTTCCAGGACGATACCGACGACGATCGCAAGGCCATCCAGCACTATCTGTCGGGCATCGACATGTACCCCTTGTCCAAGTACGACGGCAAGCCCAAGCAGCGTGACTGGAGCCAGTCGCCGAAATTCCCGGCCGAGGCGGCGGGTGAAGAGGAAACCCGCTGGGTGTTCCCGGAAACCTTCTTCGACGAACTGCCGGCGATTCTCAAGGATGCCAGGCCGCTGCCCGGCGAAGAGGCGCGCTATGCGCAACTGACGGTGCTGGCGCAGATAGCCCAGCGCGATCCCGAGCTGAAGAAAGCCATGATCGACGAGGCGCAGAAGGCTGACAGCGAGGTGGTCAAGCCGTTGCTGCAATTTCGCAACTACGGCCAGCAGTTGCCCCACCACTGGAGCACCATCAGCAACGGCGCGGCGTTCGGCACCGATTATTTCCTGCGCACCGCGGTGGCCCGTTCGAACATCTTCGTCAACAAGCAGATCGAGACCAAGTACTTCTACCAGGACCTGGATGCCTCCGGCACCCGGCTCAACGGTGGCCAGCGCTACAGCGTGACCTTCCCCAAGGGCGCGCTGCCGCCGGTCAAGGGGTTCTGGTCGTTGACGCTGTACAACCAGCAGCACTTCTTCGCCGAAAACCCCTTGGGGCGCTACTCCCTGGGTACCAAGAACACGTCGCTCAAGACCAACCCCGATGGCTCGCTGACGCTCTACGTACAAAGCGATTCGCCCGGCGCGGACAAGGAGAGCAACTGGCTGCCCGCGCCCAAGGGGGCCGACTTCTCGCTCTACGTGCGGGCCTACTGGCCACAGGCGGCGGCGATGAACGGCCAGTGGACGCCGCCGGCAGTGGTCAAGGTCAACTGAACGGATTACCCCATCGCGCCACGAGGACACCTCATGAACCGCTTGAGCAGCACCGTGACGGCCCTGGCCGTAGCCATTTCCCTGAGCAGCGTGGCCAATGCCGCCACCCGGTACGAAGAACTGGCCAACCAGCCCTTCGAAAAGGGCTTCCCGACCGAAGCAACCGCACGCAGCCTCATCGACGAGCTGGTGTTCCAGCGCGCCGTGCAGTCGTACCTGTGGGCGTTGCCGGCGATCAACATCTGGTCGATGAAGGAGGCCTCCGAGAAGCACTTCGGCGCCGGCTACAACATCCTGCCCACCTGGAAGAAACGCATCAACGCCAAGACACTGGTGACCACGCCCAACTCCGACCTGGTCTACGCCATGAGCTACCTGGACCTGGCCAAGTACGGCCCGCTGGTGGTCGAAGCCCCGCCTGGGGTGCAGGGCATGTTCGACGACTTCTTCCAGCGCCCCATCGTCGGCCCGACCATCGACGGCAAGACCTGGCGCGGCGACGTGGGCCTGGCCGGCCCTGACAAGGGCAAGGGTGGCACCTACGTGCTGTTGCCGCCGGGCTACAATGGCCCGGAGCCGACCGAGGGTTACGTCTATCGCTCGCGCACCAACAACGTGTTCCTGTTCTGGCGCACCTTCTTCAAGGACCCCAACGACCTCAGCGTGCCGGTGGCCGAGGTCGAGCGCACCAGGATCTATCCGCTGGGCAAGAAGGACTCGGCACTGGCGATGCAGTTTCCCGATGCCACCGGCGCACCGATCAACATGCTGTTCCCCGAGGACGGTCGCTACTTCGACATGCTGTCGCGCTTCATCGACGCCGAAGCGGTGGACCCGGCCGACATGGACATGCGCGGGTTCCTGCACACCCTGGGCATCGAGAAGGGCAAGCCCTTCGCCCCGGATGCCGAACGGCGCAAATTGCTCGATGAAGCGGCGCGCACCGCGTTCAAGATGAGCAAGGTGGTCACCAGCCACCTGCTGCCCAAAGAGCCTGGCGGCCTGTACTACAAGGATCGCCAGTTCGTGAACACCTTTGCCGGGGAGAACACCGAGTTCCAGGCCAGTGGCACCTTCACCAACCTGGAGCAGCGCGTGGCGTTCTTCACCTCGGCCTATTCGGACAGCCCGGGCATGGTGATGAACCTGGTCGGCGCCGGTGCCAAATACCCGGCCACCACCCGCGATGCCGAGGGCAAGTTCCTCGACGGTGCCCACACCTACAAGCTCAACCTGCCGGCGAACGTGCCGGCGGCCTTGTTCTGGTCGGTTACCGCCTACGACAACCTCACGGCATCGGGCCTGGACAACGGCCAGCCGTTCCCGTCGCTAAACCAGATGGACAAGCCGACGCCCAACAGCGACGGCTCCACCGACATCTACTTCGGCCCCACCTCGCCGGGCGAGGGCAAGAACTGGATCAAGACCCTGCCAGACAAGGGCTTTCTGGTGATCGTGCGGTTGTATGGGCCCAAACAGGCGTTCTTCGACCAGAGCTGGAAGCCGAGCGACCTGGTCAAGCAGTGAGGGTAGTCCAGGCGGCCTGGAACAACTAGTACCCAGGGCTCTTCTTCTGAAGAGCCCTAGGTCGATTTCAAATACCGATATAACGTCTGGCGACTGATATCGAAATCACGCGCCAGCCGGGATTTACTTTCTCCCGCGCGGGCGCGCTCAATTAAACTTACAACCTGATTGTCGGACAGTTTCTTCTTTCGACCTCGGTAGGAACCCCGATTTCTTGCAGTTGCAATACCGGCGGCCTGTTTTTCGCGCAGTGCCGCGCGCTCGAACTCTGCAAGCAACTCCATGGCCGCGACGATGGGGCCCGCAACTTCACGGCCGTCATCTCGGAATGTCAGGTTTTCATCCACAAACTTGAGCGTGACCTGTTTTTCGATCAAGCGGCGAATGAAGTTGCACAACTGCTCGGTATTGGCCGAAAGCGAGGCCATGCTGTCCACGATCACGGTATCCCCGCACTGCAGGTAACGCAGCAGCTTTTCAAAGCCTGCGCGGTGGGTGGCCGTGTCTGCAGGGGCATCGTAAAACACCGCGTCGAAGGCATCGGGGCTGGCTGGGCTGGGTACGCTGGCATCGGGTTTCGGTGAGGCGAGCCGGCAATATCTGATGCGATGCAATCTCATGATGCCTCCTTGGCAATACTTGTACGGCGTCGTTTTATAACTGTACAACCTGTAACTAAATTAAAAATCCTTACAGGTAACTGTCACGCTGAACCCACCCAAAATACACAGTTGCAAAGACTTTTACTTGCCTTATCATTTTGAAGCTTGAAAGGATCTTAACAAGCTTCACGCAAACAGTCGATTTGCGTTTATATAATGCGCGCATGCATTCACCTACCCGTTGTATAGCCCGAACAATTGACGCGGCCGGTTTGTCCTGGCGGGGGATTGTCCGACACAAACAGAGGATGAGGTATGAAAGTCTTGGAGGCAGCAATGGAACTTGAACGCCCCACTACCGATCAGCAAAAGATTGATCATGTTACCCGGCGTATTACCGAACATGGTAATTACCTGCGCCAGCGCTATCCGATCCTGCAACATCAGAATGCGCTGGGCGCAGGTGTCATGGCGGTGTCGCTGATCGGCATGGTGGTGAGTGGGGGGCTCTACCTGCAGGGGTCCATTCCTGCCTGGGGCTGCATTCTGATCAACGCGCTGCTGACCTCGTTCATTCATGAAATAGAACACGATCTGATTCATCGTCTTTATTTCAGAAAACAGCCGCTGGCGCACAATGCCATGATGTTTTTATGCTGGTTGGCTCGGCCGGGAATGCCCAGCCCCTGGTTAAGGCGAAGTTTGCACTTTCATCACCATAAAGAGTCAGGCACCGAGACGGATGTGGAAGCCTGGATCACCACCAGTGGCAGCCCCTGGGGTGTACTGCGGTTGTTGAAACTGGTGGACGGGTTCATCTTCGGTTTTCTCAATGCGGTATTTGCCCCAGGCTGGCGGGAGAAAGTCCGCTTGCTGGTCAAGATCGTCCGGCTCAATACACCCTTCGGGCTGTTGTACTGGGGTTGCTGGTATGTGTTTCTCGGCTACCACCTGTATGCCTGGCTTGGCGCGGTCAGCGGGCACGAGGTGCACAGTTCCGCGACCACCTTGGCGGTGATGGACGTGGTCAACAGTGTGGTCGTGATTCTGGTCGCGCCCAACCTGATCCGGCAGTTCTGCCTGTTTTTCATCAGTTCGAACATGCACTATTACGGTGATGTGGCACCGCGCAATGCGCTGCAGCAAACTCAGGTCATGAACGCCTGGTGGCTATGGCCGTTCCAATTGTTCTGCTTCAACTTCGGCAGCACCCACAGTATTCACCACTTCGTTGTCAGGGACCCGTTCTACCTGCGCCAGATGACCGCGCCTTATGCGCATCAAGTCATGGCCGAGGCCGGTGTTCGGTTCAATGACTTCGGCACCTATAAACGCGCGAACCGTTATTCCCTGGCACACACGCACACGCGCTCGCGTGGATGAACGTTCCATCAACCTGTGTGTTTGAGGGGGCGCCCCAGGGGGCGCAGTCGGTAGTCAGGTTCACGAGCCAACAGTAATGCGTTCGGGTCTGTCAGGCGCCGAGACAATCATTGTCGCCTGGCAGGTCTGCTACGCAGCAACGTCGCTCGGTTACAGGGCAACATTTCAACGACGAGGAAGACGAGGCATGAAAGCGCAAGGGATATGTGCCCAGCCCTTCGAGGCGGTCCGGCAGGCCTTCGAAGCGATGTTCGATGATCCGCAGGAGCGGGGTGCCGGGCTCTGTGTGCAGGTGGACGGGGAGCGGGTCGTCGACCTGTGGGCCGGTGTGGCGGACCAGGAGGGCGGCAGGCCCTGGACGCACGACACGCTGGCCAACACCTTCTGTGTTGTAAAACCCTATGTGGCAGTGGCCATCCTGATGCTGGTCGAGGCGGGCCGGCTGGAACTGGATGCGCCGGTGGCCCGCTACTGGCCCGAGTTCGCCCGCAACGGCAAGGCCAGGGTCAGTGTGCGTCAGGTGATGAACCACACCGCCGGCCTGCCGGCGCTGCGGGGCCCCGACCATAACCCGATGATGTATGACTGGGAGCACATGGTGCGGGTGCTGGAAGACGAGCCGCTGTGGTGGGAACCGGGCACCGACCTGGGCTACGGCACCACCACCTTTGGCTGGATTCTGGGCGAGCTGATTCGTCGGGTGGACGGGCGCGACCCCTGCGCCTTCATCCATGAACAGATGCTGGACCCCCACGGCCTGGACGTGCACCTTGGCGTGGACGAGACGCAGTTTCACCGTATCGCTCGTTTCGACAGTGCCTCCGGGCGCGTTGGCGACCCCTACTCGCAAGCGCTGCGCACGGTGGTGAAGAGCGAGCCCTCGCATATCGCCACATTCGCCTTCACCAACCCCGGCATGGTGCCCCGGCGCACCAGTGACCCGCGCTGGTGGGCCTATCGGCAACCGGGGGTGTGTGGCCATGCCACCGCTCACGGCCTGGCCGGTTTCTACAGTGCGCTGCTGGCGGGCCACTTCATCGGCCCTGAACTGCTCGACGAATTCACCCGAGAGCACAGTCATGGCATGGATCGGGTATGGATGCGGCCGATGCGCTACGGGCTGGGCTGCATGCTGGAGCAGCAGGTCGACCCGGCGGCTACCCACGCCATGGGCCCGGACACCTTCGGCCATATCGGGCTTGGCGGCCCGATCAGCTTTGCCGACCCCGAGCGGCGCGTGAGTTTCGGTTTCGTCACCACGACCTCGGGCGGCCACAGCATGATCGATCCGCGCCCCGGCCGGCTGTCAGCCCTTGTCTATGCGGCGCTTTGAGCAAGGCGCCAGCGCGCAGCGGCGGCTGGGCGCGGGTGGCGTCGCTCACCTCGAGCCAGCAGGGATGTCCCGCGGCTGATCCACATCCCTGAGGACGCCCGCATCCTCCACCGGCACCTGGACGCAGGCGTCGTGCGCGCCGCGCACGATGTCCTTGCCGCCCTGATCGCCCTGCAGGCATGCCAGGGCCGGCCAGAACTGTCGACCGAAGATCACCGGATGCCCACGCACCCCGTGATGCAGCGGCAGCACGATCTGCCGGGCGTTGCACAGGGCCTTCAACTGCTTGAGCGTCTGCCCCTGCACCCAGGGCATATCGCCCAGCAACACCGCCACGGCCGGGGCCGGTGACTGTTCCAGCGCACGCACCCCGGCTGCCAGGCTGCTGCCCATGCCCTGGTCGGCCTGCTCGGCCCACAGGACCCGTACCCGCCCGTCAATTGCCAGGTTCGCGGGATCGTCCCCGGGCCTGAGTACCACCCGGACGTCGTCGAACGTCTCCAATGCCCGTGCCAGCGTGGCTGCCAGCAGCGTTTGCCCCGACGCCAGCCGTGGGGGGGGCGGGGGGGGGGGCCGACCGCCCGGGCCGCCGGCC
>NZ_JASCPN010000065.1:0-31239 GCF_029960155.1 Pseudomonas sp. PS01300
GGTCAAGCCCGCTCCCACAGGATTCGCACGGTCCGTATGGGAGCGGGCTTGACCCGCGATGCAAGGCGCAGCCTTGCCAACCGGTTTGCTGCTGCAGCAGCAGGCATTCCACAGCCCCCTGCTGCACCACTAGCAACCCACCCCGAAACACCCGATAAAAGCCATGTAAATCAACAGCTTGCAAACATGGCACAAACCCTGCTCTAGCCCCGTATCAGCCACACTCGGGGAGCCACACCATGCATCAGCTTCATCCACTGGCCAGGGGCATCGGCCTGGGCCTGCTGCTCGCAGGCACCAGCACCGCCCACGCCGACGACAGCACCACGCCGGCACTCAAGACCGTCACCGTCACCGCACAACACCGCGAAGAAACCCTGCAGGAAGTGCCGGTGGCGGTCAGCGCGGTCCAGGGCACCAGTATCACCGCCGACGGCGTGCGCGCCATGGGCGACATCACCACCTTCATCCCCAACGCCTCGGCCAAGAACCCCGATGGCGATGGCCGCCCGCGCTGGTACATCCGCGGCCTGGGCACCGGCGACACCGGCGCCGCCACGGTCTACCCGGTGGGCATCTATGCCGACGACGTCTACCTCAACGCCCCCGTCGCCGGCGGCGGCCCGCTGTTCGACCTGGAGCGCATCGAGGTGCTGCGCGGCCCTCAGGGCACCCTGTACGGCAAGAACACCACGGCGGGGGCAGTCAACGTGATCTCGAAAAAGCCCACCTTCGACACCGACGGCTTCGGCACCATCGGCTTTGGCAGCAAGAACGAACGCATCCTCAACGGCGCCCTGGGCGGCACCCTGGTGGACGAACGCCTGGCCGGCCGGGTGTCGCTGTATTCCGAGGAGCGCGACGGCTTCACCCACAACCTGACCAACGACCAGACCTATGGCGACGTCAACAAGAAGGCCGTGCGCGTACAGTTTCTGGCCAGGCTCAACCCGGACCTGGAGGCGCTGTGGAAGCTCCACGGGCGCCAGTTCAAGGGCGATGGCAGCAGCGGTTCGCTGCCGCTGGGCACCTATTACAACGTCGGCTACCAGCGCCCCCAGGGGCGGCGCATCGAGCTGAACGTGGACGAGCACTCCAAACTCGACCACGACGGCACCTCGCTGACCCTGAACTGGGACATCGGCGACTACCGGCTGACCTCCATCACCGCCTACGACTCTATCCGCCAGCAGTCGCTGACCGACGCCGACTACACCCCCTACGAGGTCAACGGCGCGAGCGACACCGACAACCGCTACGACCAGTACTCGCAGGAATTTCGCCTGGCCTCCCCGCAGCAGGAAACCCTGCGCTGGATGCTCGGCACCCATTACTTTCACGAAACCCTCGACAGCACCGACCGGCGTTTCGTGACCCCGGGCCCGACGCCCAACGGCACCGGCTCCAACCAGATCGGCGGGGTCGACCTGAGCAGCCTCGACTACACCCACAAGACCGACAGCTACGCGCTGTTCGGCAACCTGGCCTATGACCTGAGCGACAACTTCACCGTGACCGGCGGGCTGCGCTGGACCACCGAGAAAAAGAGCATCGACCTGGACCTGGCCCAGCTCACCCGCACCAGCGCCAACGGCCCGCTGGTGCCGCTGGGCGCTGCGGGCGCCAACGGCAACCGCGACGAGAGCAAGCGCTGGGACGCCTGGACCTACGATGTGACGCCCGAGTACCGCATCAACGACAACCTGCGGGTGTTCTTTCGCTATGCCCACGGCTTTCGCTCCGGCGGCTTCAACACCGGCCTGTCGAGCAACCTGGCGCAGCTGACCACGGTCGACCCGGAACAGCTCGATGCCTACGAGCTGGGCCTGAAATCGGAGTGGTTCGACCACCGCCTGACGGTCAACGCCAACCTGTTCTACTACGACTACCAGGACATCCAGGTCAACCTGCTGACGGTCAACAGCGGCGTGCTCACCACCGCGCTCACCAACGGTGCCAAGGGCAAGGTCAAGGGCGCGGAGCTGGAGATCGAGGGCCAGCCCACCGACTACCTGCACCTGCGCGCGGCGGTGTCGTTCCTGGACACCGAGTACACCGACTTCAAGAACGTCAACCCCACCACCGGCGAGGTGACCGCCGACTACAGCGGCAACAGCTTCGTGCGTTCGCCGCGCAACGTGGTGTCGCTGGGCGCCGACTACACCATCCCGCTGGCGATCGGCGGCAAGCTGGTGGCCGGCGCCGACGTGAGTTTTCGCGACAAGGAGTACTTTCTGGCCAACCGCCAGAGCAGCGCCGAGCCGACCCTCAGCCAGCCCCACTACACCCTGGCCAACAGCCGCCTGACCTGGTTCAGCGCGGATGAAAAGCTCAGCGTGACCGGCTTCGTCAACAACCTCACCGACCGCCGCTACCAGGTGCACGGCCGGCCCAACGGCCCCCAGGGCCAGTACGTGCTGACCTACGGCGACCCGCGCACGGTCGGCCTCAGCGTCACCAGCCGATTCTGATCGACCGCACCGGCGGCAGGCTGCCGGCGCACTTCAACTGCCTTGCAAGGAGTACACCCCATGTTGCGTCCCACCCCCTTGGCCGGCGCCATCGCGCTGGTCATCGGCAGCGTTGCCGTGCCCGAATGCTCTGCCCAGGCCGCACCCGGCGCGGATGACAAGCTCGATACCGTGGTCGTGGTCGGCACCCGCCGCAGCGACGTCACCGCGCTGCAAAGCGCAGCCCCGGTGGATGTGCTGAGCGCCGAAAAGCTGCAGGACACCGGCGCCAGCGACCTGTCCGGTGCGCTGACCGCCCTGTCGCCCTCGTTCAGCTTCCCGCAGTCGCCCCAGGGCGCGTTCGCCGGCTCCATCGCCCAGGGCGCCTCGCTGCGCGGCCTGGCGTCGGACCAGGTGCTGGTGCTGGTCAACGGCAAGCGCCGCCATACCAGCGCCAACGTGACCCGCCAGGGCCTGGCCAACGGGCGTGGCGCAGCGGCCGTGGACCTGAGCCTGATCCCGCTCAGCGCGGTGTCGCGGGTGGAGATCCTGCGCGACGGCGCCGCCGCCCAGTACGGCTCGGACGCCATCGCCGGGGTGATCAACATCGTGCTCAAGGAGAACGATGAAGGCGGCAACGTGGGCTATCGCTTCGGCGGCTACGACAAGGGCGACGGCCTGCAGCGCAAGCTCAGCGGCTGGAAGGGCCTGGCCCTGCCCAACGATGGCTTCCTGACCCTGAGCTTCGATGCCGGCAGCCAGGACCCGGCCAGCGACACCAACCCCGACAACCGGATCTTCTACCCCGGCAGCACCAGCACCGATACCCCGCGCGAGCAGAACAACCGCTACCGCACCTGGCGCTGGGGCTCGGGCAATGTCTCGGACCAGTACAACCTGGTGGCCAACAGCGAAATCGGCCTGGGCGAAGGGCTGACCGCCTATGGCTTTGCCACCTATGCGCACAAGAACACCGACGCCGACGGCTTCTTCGACCCGCCCACCACCCTGGCCCGCAACTACGGCAGCGATGCGCTGCGCCGCTACCCGGACGGGCGCCTGCCGGTCACCCGCTACAACCTGCAAGACTATGCCGTGACCGGCGGCCTGCGCTGGGAGGACGAAACCCTGGGCACGTTCGACCTGGCTGCCAACTACGGCAACGACACGTTGAAGTCCACCGACCGCAACGCCATCAACCCCAGCTGGGGCACGGCCAGCCCGTCGAGCATCTACACCGGCGAGCGCGAGAACCAACAGACCAACCTGACCCTGGACTGGGTGCGCGACTTCCCCACCGACCTGCTGGCCAGGCCGCTGACCCTGTCGGCGGGCCTGGCCTGGCGCAAGGAGAACTACCACCTGGGCGCCGGCGAGGCGGCCGGCTGGCAGAACGGGCCGCTGTTCGGCAGCCTGGACCCGGTCAGCGGGCGGCCGATCCCCGGTTACTACTCGGGCATCACCAACGTCGATGCCGCGTCGCTGGAGCGCAAGGTGTTCGGCGCCTATGTCGACCTCGAAGGGCAGCTCACCGACAAGTTCCAGGCCGGCGTGGCGCTGCGCTCGGAGCATTACTCGGACTTTGGCGACACCACCAACGGCAAGCTGTCGCTGCGCTACGACTTCACCCCGCAGATCGCCGCACGCGGCAGCCTCAGCACCGGCTACCGCGCCCCTTCACTGGTGCAGAGCGGGCTGTCCTCGTTCAGCGTGCAGGTGGTGGAGCAGCCACCTGGCAGCGGCAACTGGGTCGAGGTGCAGCAGCGCACCCTGCGTGCCGACAGCCCCGAGGCCGCGCTGCTGGGCGGGCGCGCGCTCAAGCCCGAAGAGTCGACCAACTACTCCCTGGGCCTGGTGTGGCGCCCGCTGGCCAACGCCTCGGTGACCGTGGACGCCTACCGCATCGACATCGACAACCGCATCACCCTGTCCGACCAGTTGCCGGCCAACGTGGTGGGGCCGATCTTCGCCGGTACGCCGTATGCCAACATCCAGAGTGCGGCGTTCTATACCAACATTGCCGACACCCGCACCGACGGCATCGAGCTGGCCGGCCAGTACCAGTGGGACCTGGCGCAGTACGGCCGGCTGGACCTGAACGCCGGCTTCGCCAAGACCCGCACGCGCATCACCGAACTGCGCGATGCCGGCGGCATTGCCGGCAACCAGATCGTCGGGCGCGCCACCCAGGGCCTGATCGAGCACGGCACCCCCGACACCAAGCTGACCCTCAGCGCCAACTGGCTGTACCAGAACTGGGGCGTGACCCTGACCCAGCGCCGCTACGGTGAATGGCAGAGCCTCAATGCCAGCAACCCCGACCTGGACCAGACCTTCAGCGCGCAGTGGATCACCGACCTGGACCTGAGCTATCGCTTCGACCAGGGGCTGAAGGTCTCGGTGGGTGCGATCAACCTGTTCGACAGCCACCCCGACAAACTCGAAGGCCAGACCCTGTACGGGGTGCAGAAGTACTCGATCACCTCGCCCGAGGGCGCCCAGGGCGCGTTCTACTACACCAGCCTGAGTTACGACTTCTGAGTTTTGTCCGACAATAAAATTGAGCTGGATCAACGTTTGGCGTGATGTATGGCACTTAGCCTTCATCCACTGCGACAGCGCTTCTATAGTGTGGCGGGAACCACGTTCCCCCCACTCTAAGGAGCGTTCATGCTGCGCGTACTTTCACTGGAAAACCTCACCGTCACCCGCAAACTGGCACTGGGCTTCGGGCTGATGCTGGCCCTGGCGGTGTGGTTGGCCGCCACCGGCCTCAAGGGGTTGCACAACGACAAGACTTCGTTCGAGCGGATCAACCGACTGAGCACCCTGTTCGACGAAACGGTGTTTGCCCGCGAGGCCAACTACCAGTACGCGCTGGCGCCCCAGGCCGCCCACCTGGACACCCACCAGACCCACCAGCAGGCCTTGCACAGCGCACTGAACGCGGTGCTCGAGGACGTGCAGCGCGGCGCCTGGCCCGCCGAAGACCTGCAGACCGTGCAGCAACTGGCCGACGGCCTGCAGGGCTACATCACCACCCACCAGGCCGCCCTGGCCCTGGACCCGCCCGACAGCGCCCGGGTGGTGCAGGCCAACGCCCTGCTGGCCGACCTGCAGGGCAGCATCAACGTGCTGTACAAGAAGGAAGAGGAGCGCGCTGCCGCCAGCGTGGCCACGGTGGTCTCGATTCTACTGGGCGTGACCGTCGCGACCCTGGTGCTGGGCACCCTGATCGCCTGGCTGATCGGCCGGCAGATCGTGCGCCCGCTGCGCCAGAGCCTGGAGGCGGCCGAGCGCATCGCCCACGGCGACCTCACCGTGCAGCTGGACAGCCATCGGCGAGACGAACTGGGCCAGCTGCTGCGCGCCATCGGCGACATGAGCCAGCGTCTGCGCGAGGTGATCACGCGCATTGGTCACGGCTCCTCGCAACTGGCGGTATCGGCCAGCCAGCTGGCCACCATCACCACCCAGACCCAGGCCGGCACCGACAGCCAGCGCAGCGACACCGACCGGGTCGCCACCGCCATGAACCAGATGACCTCGATGGTGCAGGCCGTGGCGCGCAACTCCGAAGACGCGGCCCAGGCGGCCCGCCAGGCCGACGAGGAAGCCAGCGGCGCCTCGGGCATCTCGCGCAATGCCATCGTGCAGATCGAGGCGCTGGCCGGCGAGGTCGGGGTGTCGGCCGAGTCGATGAGCCGCCTGCACCAGGAAATCGACCGTATCGCCAGCGTGCTCGGGGTGATCAAGGCCGTGGCCGGGCAGACCAACCTGCTGGCGCTCAATGCCGCCATCGAGGCGGCACGTGCCGGCGAGGCCGGGCGCGGCTTCGCAGTGGTGGCCGACGAGGTGCGCAGCCTGGCCCAGCGTACCCAGCAGTCTTCCGAGGAGATCGAGCACCTGATCGGCGAGTTGCAGCGCATTGCCAACGAGAGTACGCAGATCATGCAGTCCAGCGTGGAGCAGACCCAGTCGACCGTGACCGGGGTGCGCAACACCGGCGATGCGCTGGCGGCGATCACCCGGCAGGTCTCGGACATCCAGCAGATGAGCCTGCGCATCGCCAGCGCCGCCGAAGAACAGACCACGGTGGTCGAGGAAATCACCCGCAACGTGCTGCATGTGCGCGAAACCGCCGACCAGTCGGCACTGGCCAGCAGCGAGATCGCCAGCTCCAGCGTCGAACTGGCGCGCCTGGGCAGCGACCTGCAGAGCCTGGTGGTGCATTTTCGCACCTGACGGCTCGCGGCACGGGCTGCGGCGCAGGGCGCGGGCAGGTGAAGGGGGAAAACGGATTGACTCCGTTTCCTGGCTGACCCAAGCTTGCCCCACCCCGCCTGCCCGGATGCCGCATGTCAAAACCGCGCCTCTATACACTGCTCAGCCTGCTCGTGCTGCTCGTCATCGGGCTGGGCTACGGCTGGCTGGGTGACGCCCCGGCCCCCGCGCCGGCCCCCAGCCATGGCTACACCAAGGCGCTGACCATGGCCCATGAAGGGCAGCCGGGGGCGGCGCGGGTGCTGTACCAGCAACTGGCGCGCGCCGACCTGTCGGGCATTCGCCGCGCCAGCCTGCATGCCGAGCTGCCCAACTACCCTTCGCCGCTGGCGCTGAAGCTGGCCGACCAGGACCTGAGCCACGACGACCCGCTGGTGCGCCGCGCGGCGATCGCCAGCATCAGCGCGCTGGTGCCGGCGCCGCAGCGCAGCGTGCTGCTGGGGCCGATGCTCGAAGACCCCGAGCAGAGCGTGCGCTTTGCCGCGGTCGATGCGCTGCTGGGGCTGGGCCCGGACGATGTCGGCCTGTACTACGGCCCGCTGCAGCAGGCACTGGAGCAGTACCAGCAGGCCTTGCTCAAGCAGCTCGACGATGCCGCCGCCCAGGTGCACCTGGCCCGGCTGTACGTGCACGAGGGCCATGACGACGAGGCGGCGCAGGCACTGGAGCGAGCGCTGGCGCTGGCCCCCGACGACCTCGAGGCACTGGCGGCCAAGGTGCGCCTGCTCGACAGCCAGGGCCACGCCGATGCCTCCCGCGAGCTGCTGGCCCAGGCGCTCAAGCGCCACCCCGACTCGGCCTTCCTGCAACACGAGCTGGGCCTGTGGCTGATGCGCCACGACCAGCACGAATACGCGCTGCTGGCGTTCGACCGGGCCCTGGCGCTGGACCCGGACAACGCCGAGTATCGCTATACCCTGGCGTTGACCCTGCACAGCCTGGAGCAGGTCGAGGTGGCGCAGAAGCAGCTCGAAACCCTGCTCGCCCGCCAGCCGGCCAACCGCAAGGCGCGGGTGCTGCTGATCGGCTACTGGAAAGAGACCGGCCAGCTGCAGAACGTGCAGGTGCTGCTGGCCCAGCTGGAGCAGCAGAACCCGGACGATCCGCTGGTGCAGCAAGGCCTCTGAGGCCCCTTGTCCGGGCTCCCGCAAGCGTTTTGAACCCCGCCGAAAGTGGCGTGTCCAGTGATAGTGCATGGATAAAAAGGCAATCGCCTGGCTGTGCGTTATCAAAGGAGATCGCCCGTGAACAATTCGGTGCCAAACGGCGAACGCGCACTGATACTTGCCCCGCCCACCCTCAGCCGCCTGGCGCTGAACCTGTTCGACGAAGCCGGCATACAGGCGCTGGCCACCCGCGACCTGGACGAGATGGCCGATGCCCTGGGCCAGGGCGCGGGGCTGGCCATCATCGCCGACGAGTCCCTGGGCGGCTTCGTGCAGTCGCCCGTGCACAACTACCTGCGTACCCAGCCCGCCTGGTCGGACCTGCCGGTGGTGCTGCTGACTAGCCCGGCCCGGGCGCCGGACGCCGACCTGCACACGGCGCTGGGCAACCTGTTCCTGCTGGCATGCCCGTTCCAGCCCAGCGGCCTGCTGGCCCTGACCCACGCTTCGCTGCGCGCACGCCGTCGCCAGTACCAGGCCCAGTACAGCGCGGCCCGCCTGCAGGACCTGGAGCAACGGGTGGAAGAGCAACTGCGCCACCTGCGCGAAGACGAACAACAGCTGCGCCACACGCAGAAGATGGAAGCCATCGGCCAGTTGGCCGGCGGTGTAGCCCACGACTTCAACAACCTGCTTACCGGCATCGGCGGCAGCGTGGAGCTGATCCGCCGGCGCCTTGCCCAGGGCCGCCAGGAAGACCTGCCCAAGCTTATCGACATGAGCCTGGGGGCGGTGCAGCGCGCCGCCAGCATGACCCATCGGCTGCTGGCATTCTCCAGCCGTCAGCCGCTGGATGCGGGCCCGGTCAGCCTGGCCAGCCTGCTGGACGGCGACCAGCTGCGCGCCCTGCTGACCCCGCAGATCGACCTGCAGGTCAGCCTCGACGCCGACCTGTGGCACATCGAGGTGGACGCGCAGCAGTTGCGCGAAGCCATCGACAACCTGCTGAGCAACGCCCGTGATGCCATGCCCAACGGCGGTGAGCTGCGCATCCACGCCGGCAACCGTCGCCAGGGCAAGCCGTTGCCTGGCGGGCATCCGCTGGCCAGCGGCGACTATGTACTGCTGAGCGTGCACGACAACGGCTGCGGCATGCCGCAAAGCAGCGTGGACCGCGCCTTCGACCCCTTCTTCACCACCAAGCCCATCGGCCAGGGCACCGGGCTGGGCCTGTCGATGGTGTATGGTTTCAGTCGCCAGTCACAGGGGCACGTGGCGCTGTACAGCAGCATCGGCCATGGCACCCAGGTCGAGCTCTACCTGCCGCGGCATGTGGGGGATGTACAGGGCGCGCCAGCGCCCGCCCCCGGCCCGCCGCCGGAGGCCAATGGCAGCAACCGCGTGCTGATCGTGGAGGACGACCACACGGTGCGCCAGCTGGTCCACGAGACCCTCGCCGAGCAGGGCTACCAGTGCTGCGAGGTGGCCGACGCCAGCCTGGCACTGTCGGTTCTGCGCTCCGACCGCCCGATCGACCTGCTGATCAGCGATGTGGGGCTGCCGGGGATGAACGGGCGCCAGCTGGCGGAGATCGCGCGCAAGCTGCGCCCGGGGCTGAAGGTGCTGTTCATCACCGGCTACGCCGAAAACGCCACCTCGTGCCGGGGCTTTCTCGACCCGGGCATGCAGATGATCAACAAGCCATTCAAGTTCACCCAGCTGACGCGCAAGGTGGCGCAGATGCTCGGCCCGGGCAACGCCCCATGAGCCTGCCCCAGCCCCCGCCGGTGGCCGGCCGGCAGGTCACCGAGCACGCCGTGCGGGTGCTTACGGTGAATGTGCACAAGGGCTTCAGCGCGTTCAACCGGCGTTATGTGCTGCCCGAGCTACGCGAGGCCGTGCGCAGCCAGGACGCCGACCTGGTGTTTCTGCAGGAGGTGCTGGGCAGCCACCGTGGCCATGCCAGCCGCCACCCGGACTGGTCCCACGTGCCGCAGTACGAGTTCCTGGCCGACAGCCTGTGGCCGCAGTACGCCTACGGGCGCAATGCGGTGTACCCGGACGGCGAGCACGGCAATGCGCTGCTGTCCAAGTTCGCCATCCGGCATTACGAAAACCTCGATGTGAGCGTGACCGGCAGCGAGCGCCGCGGCCTGCTCCACGCCGTGCTCGATGTACCCGGCCAGCGCCCGCTGCATACCGTGTGCGCGCACCTGGGGCTGGACGAGGGCCAGCGCGTCAAGCAGTTGCGCCTGCTGTGCCGGCTGCTGGAAAGCCTGCCCGACGAGGCGCCGGTGATCGTGGCGGGCGACTTCAATGACTGGCGCCAGCGCGCCGACCAGCACCTGGCCGGCTGCGGCCTGGTGGAGGTGTTCACCCAGGCCCACGGGCGCCCCGCACGCAGCTTTCCGGCGCGCTGGCCACTGCTGTGCCTGGACCGTATCTATGTGCGCAACGCCCAGGCCCGGCAACCCCGGGTGATGGGGCGCAAACCCTGGTCGCACCTGTCAGACCACTTGCCGCTGTTCGTGGAGGTACTGCTATGAAGGCCGACTGGCGCGAGGATAACGAGGTGCAATTGCTGATCAATGGCGAGGCGTACTTCCCGGCCGCCTTCGAGGCGATTGCCAATGCCAGGGAGCAGGTGCTGCTGGAGACCTTCATCATTTTCGAAGACAAGGTCGGCAAGCAGCTGCAACAGGTATTGATCGAGGCAGCGCAACGCGGCGTGCAGGTGGAGGTGCTGGTGGACGGTTATGGCACCGCCGACCTGAGCAACGCCTTTCTGCTGGCGCTGAGCCAGGCCGGTGTGCACCTGCAGGCGTTCGACCCGAGCCCGCGGCGGCTGGGGCTGCGCACCAACCTGTTCCGCCGCCTGCACCGCAAGATCCTGGTGATCGACGGGCACACTGCCTTTGTCGGCGGAATCAACTACAGCGCCGACCACCTGGCCGACTTCGGGCCGATGGCCAAGCAGGACTACGCCGTGCGGGTACGGGGGCCGATCGTGGCCGACCTGCAGCAGGCCACCCTGACCCTGCTCGACGCCCAGCGCGCCCGCCCTGTGCGGCCCCGGGGCTGGTGGCGCCGGGCACCGCCGATCAGTGCCGACAGCGTGCAGGCGCGCATGTGCCTGTGCATCCGCGACAACGCCGAGCACCCCACCGACATCGAGCAGCACTACATGCGCGCCATCGTCACCGCGCGCGAACGGATCATCATCGCCAATGCGTACTTCTTCCCCGGCTACCGGATGTTGCGGGCCCTGCGCAATGCGGCCCGGCGTGGCGTGGACGTCACCCTGATCCTGCAGGGCATGCCCGACATGCCGCTGGTGCGGCTGTGCTCGCGCATGCTCTACAACTACCTGCTGCGCGACGGCGTGCGCATTCACGAGTACTGCGAGCGCCCGCTGCACGGCAAGGTCGCGGTGGTGGACCGCGAGTGGTCCACGGTTGGGTCGAGCAACCTCGACCCGCTGAGCCTGTCGCTGAACCTCGAGGCCAACCTGGTGATCCGCGACCAGGCCTTCAACCAGCTGCTGGGCGAGCACCTGCAGGCGCTGGCCAACAGCCAATGCAAGCCGGTGACCCTGCAACGGGTGCTGCGCGGCTACTGGTGGCGCGCGCCGCTGATCTTCATGGCGTTCCACTTCACCCGCCTGTTCCCGGCCATCGTCGGCTGGCTGCCTGCGCACCAGCCCCGGCTCAAGCCGCTGCAGCCGCCAGCGGCGCTCCAGGAGCCGCTGTCATGAAGCTTTCCGGCACACACTGGCAATGGGCGCGCCGGGCCCTGACCCTGGCGTTCTTCATCCTGATACCGACATTGCTGTTCATGTTGCTGCGCAACCAGGACTGGGGCGAGGTGCGTCACGCCCTGGTGTCCTACCCGCCCGGGGTGTTGCTGCTGGGCGGGGCGATTGCGGCGTGCAGCTTCGTGCTGTTCAGCTGCTATGACCTGCTGGGGCGGCGCTACACCGGCCACCAGCTGCCGGCGCGCCAGGTCGTGCCGCTGGCCTTCGTGTGCTACGCGTTCAACCTGAACCTGAGTGCCTGGGTGGGCGGGGTTGCCCTGCGCTATCGCCTGTATTCGCGCCTGGGGCTGGATGTACCGACCATCAGCCGCCTGCTCGGGCTGGGCCTGGTGACCAACTGGCTGGGCTACCTGCTGGTGGCCGGCAGCCTGTTCGCCTGTGGCCTGCCGCGCCTGCCGGCGGGGATGGAGATCGGCACCGGCGGGCTGCGCGTGATCGGTGTGCTGATGCTGCTGGCCGCTGCGGCCTACCTGGGCGCCTGCGCGTTCGCCAGGCGCCGCAGCTGGCAGGTGCGCGGGCAGGTGCTCACGCTGCCGGGTATCCGCCTGGCACTGCTGCAGGCCGTCATGGGGGCATGCAACTGGCTGCTGATGGGGCTGGTGATCTACACCCTGCTGCCGGACAAGGCGGGCTACCCGAGCATCGTCGGGGTGCTGATGATCAGCAGCATTGCCGGGGTGATCACGCATATTCCGGCAGGCCTGGGGGTGCTGGAGACGGTGTTCATCACCCTGCTGCAGGGCCAGTACGCCAAGGGCACCCTGCTGGCGGCGCTGATTGCCTACCGCGTACTGTACTTTCTGCTGCCGCTGCTGGTGGCCTGCGTCGTCTACCTGCTGCTGGAGCGCGTGGCCAGTCAGGGCGCCGGCGTGCCGGACCCCGGCCCGCGCGACTCGGCGCGCTGAAGCATGGCCTTGACCTTGCGCTGCAGGCGGTCCAGCGGGAACGGCTTGGTCAGCAGTTCCACCCCCGCCTCGAGGGTGTCGCGCTGGGCGATGGCTTCATCGGTGTAGCCGGTGATGAACAGTATGTTCTGCTGCGGGTTGTGCCGGCGCACCTCGCTGGCCACCTGGCGCCCACTGAAACCGCCGGGCAGTCCGATGTCGGTGATCAGCAGGTCGACCGGCGGGCCGGCCAGGCACGCCGCCAGGCCTGAACGGCCATCCACGGCCTCGATCACGTCGTAGCCTTCCTGTTGCAGCACCTCCTTGATCAGCATGCGCAGGGTCGGTTCGTCATCGATCAGCAGGATCCGCCCCTTGCCCCGCACGCTGGCCTTGGCCGGCACCGGTACGCTGGCCGCAGACTGGCTGTCGGCGCCACAGTAGCGTGGCAGCACCAGCCTGATGCGGGTGCCGCCGGTATCGGACGCCTCGATCCACACCCGCCCGCCCGACTGACGCACGAAACCGTACACCATCGACAGGCCCAGGCCGGTGCCCTGGCCCACGGGCTTGGTGGTGAAGAAGGGTTCGAAGGCGCGCTCCATCACCTGGGGGCTCATGCCCTGGCCGTCGTCCTCTACCGTCAGCGAGCAGTAGTCGCCAGGGGGCAGGCCGTCCCTGCCTGCGACCCGGGCATCGTAGCGTTCGTTGCCGGTACTGATGGTCAGGCGCCCGCCGGCGCGCATCGCATCGCGTGCGTTGATGCACAGGTTGAGCAAGGCGTTTTCCAGCTGGTTGGCGTCCACCAGGGTGCGCCACAGCTGCGGCTCGACCTTCAGCTGCAGGGCGATGTCCGGGCCCAGGGTCTGGCGGATCAGGGCGTCCATGCCGTGCACCAGGGCATTGAGGTCTGCCGGGCGCGGGTCGAGGGGCTGGCGCCGGGCGAATGCCAGCAGGCGGTGGGTGAGCACCGCCGCGCGCTGGGACGCCTCCTTGGCGGCGGCGATGTAGCGATCCAGGCCGTCCAGCTGGCCACTGCCGATACGCCGCTCGATCATTTCCAGGCTGCCGCTGATGCCGGTCAGCAGGTTGTTGAAGTCGTGCGCCATGCCGGCGGTCAACTGGCCCACGGCGTCCATCTTCTGGCTCTGGCGCAGCAGCTCCTCGGCTTGCACCAGGGCCGCGGCGCGCTCCTGGTCCAGGGTGATGTCGTGGCCGATGGCGGTATAGATGCCGGTGCTGGGCACGATCGACCAGTTGAACCAGCGGTAATGGCCGTCACGGTGACGGTAGCGGCACTTGAAGCCCTGCACGGTCTGCCCGGCCCGCAGTTGCTGGTGCACCGCTTCGATGCCCGGCCGGTCGTCGACATGGCACAGCTCCAGCACCGGCCTGCCGATGAACGAATCGTCCCAGCCCAGCAGCTCGCGACCGCAGGCATTGATGGCGTAGATCTGCAGGTCTTCGCGCACCAGCATCATGATGTCGCTGGACAGCTCCCAGATGCGCTCGTGGTCTGCGGTCTGCTCCATGATCTTCTGTTCGAAGGCATCGGCGCGTTCGCGCCACACCTGCTCGTTTCTGACCGTCTCGGTGGTTTCGAACACGGTGTTCAGAAAGCCCGCCACCTGGCCGGACTCGTCGCGCACCGGGCTGTAGCAGAAGGTGAAGTACGCCCGCTCCACATCCCCGTTGCGGTCGGTATCGAGCGCGAAGTTTTCCATGAACACCGCTTCGCCTGCGTAGGCCCGCTGCGCCAGGGCGCTGATATCGTCCCACACGTCGCTCCAGATCACGCTCAGCGGCTTGCCCAGCGGCGCCGGCTTGGCGCCGAGCAAGGGTACGAACGCGTCGTTGTGGATGCTGATCAGCTCGGGGCCCCACACCAGGCAACCCGGAAACTTGGAAGCCAGCAGCATGTCCACGGCGATGCGCAGCGAAGCCTGCCATTGCGGCGCCGGCCCCAGGGCGGTGCGACTCCAGTCAAACTGGCGTACCGCATCGCTCATGCCGCCCGACAGGTTCGGGGCCGCTTCAGAGTGGGGGGTGTGCATGATCGGGTGCGCTTCCTTGGGGCTCAAGGCTCGGACTGCTCGCCGATATCTTCGTTCCAGAGCTGGGGGTGGTCCTCGATGAATCTGCGCATCAGGCCGGTGCAGGTGGCGTCATGCAGCACCTGCAGGTTCACGCCACGGCTCTGCAGCAGGTCCTCTTCGCCCAGGAAGGTGTGGTGCTCGCCGATCACCACCTGCTTGATGCCGTACAGCAGGATGGCGCCGCTGCACATGGCGCAGGGTGACAGGGTGGTATAGAGGGTGGCGTCGGCGTACACGCTGGCGGGCTGGCGCCCGGCATCTTCGAGCGCGCTCATTTCACCGTGCAGTATCGCGCTGCCCTGTTGCACCCGGCGGTTGTGGCCGCGTCCGATGATCCTGCCCTGGTGCACGATCACCGAGCCGATGGGAATGCCACCTTCTGCCAGGCTCTTCTGCGCTTCGTCGATGGCGGCCTGCATGAACGGATCGGTGTGTGTGGACATGATGGCGGTGACTCCTGTGACAGCGGCTGTATGGGTGGAAACTAGCACAACGCCCTGGGCGATGGCGGGTTTTGCGGCCGCGACTATGCTCTATAGGTTTGCTTCGCCCCACCCCTCCCCCGCGCCCGATCACCAGAGGAACGCTGCAATGAGCAAGAAAGTACTGGTAGTGCTGACCAATACCGCCAGGTATCCGAGCCTCAAGCGCGCCACCGGGCTGTGGCTGGGCGAAGCCGTGCACTTCGTTGCGGTGATCGAGAAGGCCGGCTACAAGGTGGACTATGTGAGCCCCGCCGGCGGCTACGTGCCGATCGACCCGCACAGCCTGAGCATGGCCCCGGACCTGGATTGGCAGTGGTACGACGACAAGGCGTTCATGAACCGCCTGGGCGCCACCCTGGCCCCTGACCAGGTCAAGGCGCAGGACTACCACGCGATCTATTTCACCGGCGGCCACGGGGTGATCTGGGACTTCCCCGACAACACGGCATTGCAGGGCCTGGCGCGCCAGATCTTCGAGGCCGGCGGCGTGGTGGCCTCGGTGTGCCATGGCGCGGTCGGCCTGCTCAACATCAAGCTCAGTGACAACACCCTGCTGCTCAAGGACCGCGAGGTTACCGGGTTCTCCAACGTCGAGGAACAACTGGTCGAACTGGACAAGGTGGTGCCGTTTCTGACCGAGAACGAACTGGCCGCGCGCGGTGGCCTGTACAGCAAGGCCGAGGACCCCTGGCAGGAATACGTGGTGCGCGACCAGCGCGAGGGGCGCCTGATCACCGGGCAGAACCCCGCCTCCTCGGCCGCTGTCGCACGCCAGGTGCTGGCAGTACTGGCCGCATCGAAGGCAGGCTAGCCCCCCGGAGCGTCGACGAATAGCACGGCCAATGTCGTCGCGTCTTACAAGGGCAAACTACGCCCCTCACTTATGCTGAACGGCATCCGCTCAAGATGCCCGCGCGCCCCTGCGGCCCGCTCTGTCAACATAGGTGAATCATGCCCCGTCACAAATTTCGCGCTGGCCGTGTGCTGCTGGAACTGCTGGTCATCCTGTTGATCGGCCTGACCCCTGTGGGGTGCGGCCTGTTGATCATGAGCTGGCAGGTGGAAAAGATGCTGGCCGAGTCGACCCTGGTCTCGATCCAGCACACCCAGCAGGACATCGATCGCATCCTCGACTCGCTGCACAATGCCAGCAACAAGGTGCTCAACCTGGCGGACTTCCCCTGCCCGCGGGCCCTGCCCAGCCTGCGTACCGAAGTGGTGATGCGCCCCGAGCTGCGCTCGCTGGTGCTGGTGCGCGAGAACCGGGCCTACTGCAGCACGGTGCACGGCGAATACCAGCTGCTGGTCGACCCGGGCAGCTTCTTCAACCAGCGCCTGCGCCTGGAGCCGGGCAACGATGTGACCCCGGACTCGGCCATCCTGTATTACCGCCTGCAGGAGTACCCGCTCGGCGTGCTGGCCCTGGTCGACGCCAAGACCCTGCAAGCCACGATGCAGCGGGTAAAGGCCAGCGCCAATCTGGTGCTGCAGTTCGGTGACGATTACCTGTGGAGCGAGGGCAGCACCTTCGACGACGTGCTGCCCGATCACTCCGAACAGCATGTCCGCGTGCTGTCCGCCAGTTACGGGTACACCATCCATGGCGGCTACCCGGACGGCCATATCTGGCAGGCGATGCTGTCCAACGCCCAGGCCATCATCCCGTCGTTGCTGCTGGTCGGCGTCATGACCTCGGCAGCGGTGTACTGGACGCTGTTTCGCAACCGCCGCGCGCCATCGGTGCGTCGTTACGGTTGAGGCCGGCGCAGGCACAAAAAAAGGCCATCGAGGCATGCTCGATGGCCTTTTTGCATACGCGCCGCGTTTATTCGGCGGTCAGTACACCGCGGCGAACCTGGTCGCGCTCGATGGATTCGAACAGGGCCTTGAAGTTGCCCTCGCCGAAGCCGTCGTCACCCTTGCGCTGGATGAACTCGAAGAACACCGGGCCCATCAGGGTTTCGGAGAAGATCTGCAGCAGCAGGCGCTTGTCGCCCGCCTCGGACGAGCCGTCCAGCAGAATGCCCCGCGACTGCAGCTCGCCCACCGGCTCGCCGTGGTTCGGCAGACGGCCTTCGAGCATTTCGTAGTAGGTGTCCGGCGGTGCGGTCATGAAACGCATGCCGAGCTTTTTCAGCGCGTCCCAGCTCTTGATCAGGTCGTCGGTGAGGAAGGCGACGTGCTGGATGCCCTCGCCGTTGAACTGCATCAGGAACTCTTCGATCTGGCCGGCGCCCTTGGAGGACTCCTCGTTCAGCGGGATACGGATCATCGCGTCGGGGGCGGTCATGGCCTTGGAGGTCAGGCCGGTGTACTCACCCTTGATGTCGAAGTAGCGGATCTCGCGGAAGTTGAACAGCTTCTCGTAGAAGCCGGCCCAGTAGGCCATGCGCCCGCGATACACGTTGTGGGTCAGGTGGTCGATGATCTTGAGGCCGGCGCCGACCGGGTTGCGGTCCACGCCTTCGATCCACTTGAAGTCGATGTCGTAGATCGAGCTGCCTTCCTCGAAACGGTCGATCAGGTACAGCGGCGCGCCGCCGATACCCTTGATCGCCGGCAGGCGCAGTTCCATCGGCCCGGTCTCGATCTCGACCGGCTGGGCACCCAGCTCCAGGGCACGGGCATAGGCTTCATGGGCATTGCGCACACGGAAGGCCATGCCGCACACCGACGGACCATGCTCGGCGGCAAAGTAGGACGCCACGCTCTTGGGTTCGTTGTTCAGGATCAGGTTGATGCCGCCCTGACGGTACAGGTGCACGTCCTTGGAGCGGTGGCTGGCGACCTTGGTGAAGCCCATGATCTGGAAGATCGGCTCCAGGGTACCCGGGACAGGTGCGGCCAGTTCAATGAACTCGAAGCCCATCAGGCCCATCGGGTTTTCGAAGATATCTGCCATGTTCGTTTCCTCATCATCAAAGCGTTCAAATCACAGGGGTAGCTTGCTGTCGATGTGGAGCGAACGTGGCGGCGCGCAGGAGATGCCCCTCACACTGCGGGCGAGGTAGTCACCATAAATCAGTTTGAACCCATGACACTTCATATGGGACCTATTCTCGGCCGTCTGATCCTCCAGTGGCGAAGGACCTTATTATTGTATGCGTAACGCGATTCTACAGGGCGTAAGAAAAATTGTAAGTACTTTAGTGCCCGGGCCTGCCGACAGCGGCAGCCTCCCCTGCAGTACATCAGGCTGACGCCTCAGCTGTATACGGGCCGATGAACGGCTATGCTGTGCGCTCAGGGGTACCAGGGAAACCCTGCCCTTGAAATCATCCGCGCTCATCCCGCACAGGTAGACACCATGCCCCTCACGAAAAAACGCCCCGGTCGCTGGACCCTGCGAGCCCTGCTGCCATGGCTGGTGGGGGCGATACCGGTGGTGTCCGGCGTGCTGATCATGCACTGGCAGGCCCAGCGTGAGCTCGAGGCCAGGGCCGTGAACACGGCCGCCCTGGTCACCGGGCACTTCGAACGCATCCTCGACAACATCGCCGGCGCCGCCCAGGCCCTGCTGCCCCTGACCCGCCAACCCTGCGCAGAGGCCACGCTGGCCCTGCGCGAACAGGTGACACGCGGCTCGTTCGTGCGCTCCAGCAACCTGTTTCGTGACAATGACCTGTACTGCAGTTCGCTGTTTGGCAACTTCAGCGAGCCGGTGGATGCCAAGGACTATGTCGATGGCAGCCTGTGGTTGATGAACGGCAACTCGGTGACGCCCGGCCATGCACTGCTGGCCTACCGGCTCAGCAAGGGCAACGACGGCGCCATCACCACCGTCGATGGCGACCACCTGAGCAGCGCCCTGGAGCTGCTCGACCAGGGCACCACCCTGGTGCTGCAGGTAGGCCCCAACTGGATGGGCGAAGACGGCGTGGTGCACCAGGGCCCGCCCCCGGTGTTTGCCGTGGCGCCGACGCAGCAGGCCTCGCAGCGCTATCGTTTTTCGGTGCACAGCGGTTATGCCGCTGGCGAGCCCTGGCGCCTGATGCGCGCCGAGTACCCGGGGCTGTTCGGCCTGGTGACCCTGCTGGGCGTGATGGCCGGCGCGGCCTGCCGCTGGCAGCTGCGCAGGGCCAGTTCGCCACGGGTGGAGCTGCAACGGGCACTGGAGGCCGACGAGTTCATCCCGTACTTCCAGCCGGTGGTGCGCGAGGGTGACTACCGCTGGGCCGGCGCCGAGGTGCTGATGCGCTGGCAGCACCCGCGCGAAGGCATGGTGCGCCCAGACCTGTTCATTCCCTATGCCGAGCACAGCGGCCAGATCGTGCCCATGACCCGGCGCCTGATGCAGCGCGTGGCCGAAGGCCTGGCGCCCCACGCCCAGACCTTTGGCGACGGCTTTCATGTGGGCATCAACATCACTGCCGATCACTGCCAGGACATGGCCCTGTATGACGACTGCCGCGATTTTCTCGCCGCCTTCCCGCCTGGCCGGGTGATCCTGACCCTGGAACTGACCGAGCGCAAGCTGGTGGTACCCAGCGACACCACCGAGCAGCTGTTCGCAAGGCTGCAGGCCCTGGGGGTGATGATCGCCATCGATGACTTCGGCACCGGCCAGTCGAGCCTGGGCTACCTGCGCCAGTTCAAGGTCGACTACCTGAAGATCGACCAGAGCTTCGTGGCCATGATCGGCGTCGATGCCCTGTCGCTGCATATCCTGGACAGCATCATCGAGCTGTCGGGCAAGCTGGGCCTGGGCATTGTCGCCGAGGGCGTGGAGACCATCGCCCAGCGCGACTACCTGGCCCGGCACCGGGTGGACTTCCAGCAGGGCTACCTGTTCGCCCGGCCGATGCCGTTGGCCGAGTTCGTGGCTGCATTGGGCACACAGCCGGTTGCCCAGGTGACGCGCCCCTGAGATCATGCGCGCTCACCACTTCCCTACCCCTTCGTGCTCCCGAGGCCCCCTTGTCCAGAGGCATCGTTTCATCGGTCATGGCGTCGTGTCTGTTCGCCCTGATGTACTACTACACCTCCCTGCTCACCCCCCTCGACGGCGAGGAGATCTTCGGTTGGCGCATGCTGCTGACCCTGCCGTGCATCACGCTGTTCATGCTGCTGTCCAAGGACTGGCCACTGGCAATCGGCGTACTGCAGCGCATCCGGCGCAACCCGCTGCTGTTGCTGGGGCTGGTGGGTACCTCGACATTGATGGGGCTGCAGCTGTGGGTGTTCCTGTGGGCACCGCTGCACGGGCGCAGCATGGAGGTGTCGCTGGGGTACTTCCTGCTGCCGCTGACCATGGTGCTGACCGGGCGGGTGGTGTATGGCGAGCGCCTGTCACGCCTGCAGAAGGTCGCCGTGGCCTGCGCCGTGGTGGGGGTGGGGCATGAACTGATACGCCATGGCTCGTTCGCCTGGGAAACCCTGCTGGTGGCCGGCGGCTACCCGTTCTACTTCATCTTGCGGCGCAAGTTGCGCACCGATCACCTGGGCGGGCTGTGGGCCGACATGTGCCTGATGATGCCGCCCTCGGTGTACTTCATCGTGCAGGGCCCGCTGAGCGCAGCCGACCTGCTGGCCCACCCGCAGCTCTATGTGCTGATCCCGATCCTGGGCGTGATCAGCGCCCTGGCGCTGGTCACCTACGTGATGGCCAGCCGTCTGCTGGCGTTCAGCCTGTTCGGCCTGCTCAGCTATGTGGAACCGGTGCTGCTGGTGGCGGTGGCCCTGATCCTGGGCGAGAGCATCGCCCAGGATCAGTGGCTGACCTACCTGCCGATCTGGCTGGCAGTGGTGGTGCTGGTGCTCGAGGGGGTCAGGCACCTGCTGCGTCAGCGGCGGCGTTCGGTGTAAGCCGTACCTGCCGCACCCGGCGCTCCTGCACGGCCTCGACGGTCATCAGCCAGTCGCCCCAGGTCAGTTGATCGCCCACCCGCGGCAGGCGGTCGAGCAGGCTCATGACCAGGCCGGCGAGGGTCTGGTAGTCCTCGGTGGGCTTGGCCGCAAAGCCGATCTGCGCCTGGATCTGGCGCAGGTTCAGCGCGCCGTTGACCAGGTAGCCGTCCGGCGCCTGCACGATGCCCGGCCCTTCGACTTCACTGGCATCGGGCAGCTCGCCGGCGATGGACTCGAGGATATCGGTCATGGTCAGCACGCCGGTGAAGTCGCCGAATTCGTTGACCACGAAGGCGATGTGGGTCGACTGGCTGCGCATCTGCTCCAGCGCGTTGAGGATGCTGAAACTCTCCAGCAGGTTCAGCGGCGTGCGCGCCAGGCGCTCCAGGTCCGGCTCGTGACCGGCCAGCAGCTCCCTGAGCAGCTCCTTCTTGTGCACGAAGCCCAGCGGCTCCTCCACCCGCCCCTGGCGAATCAGCGGCAGGCGCGAGTAGGACGAATGCATCAGCGCGGTACGGATCGCCTCCGGCGGTTGTGCCAGGTCGATGAAGTCGACTTTGGCGCGCACCGTCATCAGCGTTCTGATGGGGCGTTCGGCCAGGTTCAGCACGCCGCTGATCATCACCCGTTCGCGGCGGTCGAACAGCACCTGTTCATCGCCATCCTCGACCAGGTCGGCGATGTCCTCACCCACCTCGTCGGCCTGCAACCGGCGCCCACCCAGCATGCGCATCACCGCGTGGGCGGTGCGCTCGCGCAATGGCCGGTGCTGTTGCAGGCTGCGCTTGCGCCGGGCGCGGGCCAGCTGGTTGAACAGCTCGATCAGGATCGAGAAGCCGATTGCCGCGTACAGGTACCCCTTGGGTATATGAAAGCCCAGGCCCTCGGCGGTGAGGCTGAAGCCGATCATCATCAGAAAGCCCAGGCACAGCATGATCACCGTGGGGTGGGCGTTGACGAAGCGGGTCAGCGGCTTGCTCGCGACGATCATGATGCCGATGGAGAAGATCACCGCGATCATCATGATCGACAGGTGCTCGACCATGCCCACGGCGGTAATCACCGCGTCCAGCGAGAACACTGCATCGAGTACCACGATCTGCGCCACGATCGGCCAGAACGCCGAATGGCGCGCCGGGCCCTGATGGTGGGCGACATGCCCTTCGAGACGCTCGTGCAACTCCATGGTGGCCTTGAACAGCAGGAACACACCGCCGAACAGCATGATCAGGTCACGGCCCGAGAAGCTCTTGTCGAACACCTCGAACAGCGGCGCGGTCAGCGTCACCATCCACGAGATGCTGGCCAGCAGGCCCAGGCGCATGATCAGCGCCAGCGACAGGCCGATCACCCGCGCGCGGTCGCGCTGATGGGGCGGCAGCTTGTCGGCGAGAATCGCGATGAACACCAGGTTGTCGATACCCAGTACCAGCTCGAGCACGATCAGCGTGGCAAGGCCCAACCAGGCCGTGGGGTCGGCTAGCCATTCCATGGGCAGGTACTCAGGCGGGAAACGTCACGGGGACGGGAAAGGGAGGATGGCCAGGACGGCCGGGTACTGGGAGGCTCCGAGAACGAAGTCATATCAACCTTGGGTCAATTAGGGACGGTGATCCTACAATTTCAGCTGACTTTTCTCACAGCGTGAAATTATTTCAATCTGTGGCAAAACACCCGCTGCGGCACAGGGCAATTTCCTTCAATACCCCACCGACCTTCCCGCCTACCCTCGCTGCACCCTCCCCCTCAAGGATCTGCCGCATGAGCCTCAGCCTTTCCATGGCCGCCTTCGCCCTGGCCGCCTCCATTTCCCCTGGCCCGGTCAACATCGTTGCCCTGGGCGCCGGCGCACGGCATGGCTTGCGCCCGGCCATGCGCCACGTTACCGGCGCCACCCTGGGGTTCATACTGCTGCTGGTACTGATCGGCCTGGGCCTGCACGAGGTGCTGCGCCACTGGCCAGGCCTTGCCGTTGCCCTGCACTGGGCCGGGGTGCTGTTTCTGCTGTACATGGCATGGAAACTGGCCCGCGACGACGGCGCGCTCGGTGAAGGGCGTGATACCCACGCACCCAGCCTGCTGCGCGGCGCTGCCATGCAATGGCTCAACCCCAAGGCCTGGCTGGCCTGCGTGGCGGGCATCGGCGCCTTCGTGGGCCAGGGCGAAACCGCCCTGCTGGGCCAGTTCAGCCTGATCTACCTGGTGATCTGCTACCTCTCGCTGGGCAGCTGGGCGCTGGCCGGCAGCCTGATCCGCAGCTACCTCGACAACCCGCGGCGCCTGCGCCTGTTCAATCGCAGCCTGGCCGCCCTGCTGGTGCTGAGTGCGCTGTACCTGATGCAGGGGTCTGTATGAAAAAGACGAAGGTCAGGCTGTTTTCAACCCAGCATCACCGAGTATCAAGGCTTTTCGTACAGCGCCTAGGCTGAGCGGTAATGCCCGGGCGTCGCAGCCAGGTGCTGCTTGAATGCCCGTTGCAGATGCGCCTGGTCGGCAAACCCGGCCTCCAGCGCCACCTCGGCGATCAGCCGGCCCTGGCGCAACTGGGCGCGGGCGTACTGCACGCGGCAGTCCAGCACAAAGCCGTGCGGGGTCAGGCCGTAATGCTGCTTGAAGGTGCGGATCAGATACGAGGTGGACAAGCCGGCCGCCTGGCTGATGTCTTCGAGCTTGAGCGGTTCGGTGCAATGTGCGCGAATGAATGCCGCCGCCCGCTCCAGGCGCGCATCCGGCCTGGCCAGCGGTGGTGGCGCTGCCTCCAGCTGCTGGCGCAGGTCGCCGAAGAACGCTTCGGCAGCCGCCGCCTTGCACGCCGCGCCACGCTGGTTGTCGATGAGCACGTCGTACAACTGCAACAGGGCCTCGAACAGGGCCGGGGCGGTACTCAGGGTGGCAGCGACCGGTTCGAAGCCAAGCCGGGTCAGCCACGGCATGTCCACGTAAAGCATCAGGTACGACCACGGCTGGTCGGCGATCGGGTTGCAGGCATGCACCACACCGGGGTTCATCATCACCACCGTGCCGGTCTCGACCTCGCGCCAGGTGTGCCCGCTGAGGTAGGAGCTGCGCCCGGCAGTGATCGCACCGATGGAGAACCCGGCATGGGAATGGCGCGCATAGCAGACCTTGCGACCGTCTGCGACCCCGCGCGCCTCGATGAAGGGCAACGCCGGGTCACGCCAGAAATACGAGGTGGTGGTCATCGCGTGCGGGCCTGTGGGCAGTGGAACAACGCGCACTCTATCAGGCTTCAAGGCGTGCCACTGCCCCTTGCGCACCGCTCGTCGCCGCTTGCGCGCCCTGATAAGCTGCCGCGCAGACCGTTCAAGGAAGACCCGCATGAACAGCAAGCACTTCACCGAAACCAGCAAATTTCTCAGCTACGTGCTGCGTCACGCCCCCGAATCCATCGATCTGCAACTGGACAGCGAAGGCTGGGGCGATGTCGATGCACTGATTGCCGGCGCCGCTCGCCAGGGCCGCGCGCTGGACCTGGCGCACCTGCAGGCGGTGGTGGCCAGCAGCGACAAGAAACGCTTCGGCCTGTCGGACGATGGCCGCAGGATTCGCGCCGTACAGGGGCACTCGACAGCGACGGTCGAGCTCCAGTACGCGCCCAAGGCGCCGCCTGCCGAGCTGTACCACGGTACGGCAACGCGCTTTCTCGACTCGATTGCCCAACAGGGCCTGATCGCCGGCAACCGTCACCACGTGCACCTGTCCCACGACCCTGCCACGGCCATTGCGGTCGGCCAGCGTTACGGCTCACCGGTACTGCTGCACATCGATGCAGCGGCAATGCACGCCCAGGGCCTGGCGTTCTTCCAGGCCGACAATGGCGTATGGCTGACGGCCCACGTGCCGGTGGCGTACATTCGACAGCCCGGTTAAACCGGCGAATCGGCGTCGTGCACCACCACCAGCAACTGCGCCTGCACCGCCCCGACCGAGCGTAGCCGGTGCGGTGTCTGGGCATTAAAGTGCAGCGCATCGCCGCGCTCGAGCAACACCCGCTCGTGCATGAAGTCCACTTCCACCTGCCCTTCGTGCACGAACAGGAACTCTTCGCCAAGGTGCTCCTTGAACGTCGAGTCGCTGAAGTCCGCCGGCGGGCAGATGATGAACGGCAGCAGGCTGCGCTGGCCGATATGCTGGGCCAGCACCGCGTAGCCCGGCCCTTCGGCGCTGCCGGACAACGCCTGGCGTTCACCCCGGCGTACCAGGCTGTAGCGCGCCTGCGCAGGTTGGTCTTCGGCGAACAGTTCTTCCACGTTCACGTTCAACGCCCGCGCCAGTTTCAGCGCCGCCGCAATCGAAGGGGTGTTCAGACCCCGCTCCACCTTGGACAGGTAGCTCTTGGTCATGGCCGTTTTCTCGGCCAGCGTCTCAAGCGTCAGCCCAAGTTTTTTTCTTAATACTTTCAATCGGATAGACATTTAACGCCGCTATTCCCGGTGCAATGGGCAACCTTTCCCTTGCCAATGACACTTTGTGTCATATAGCCTTGTTTGTGTCATGAGGTTGACCACCCCGCTCACCTTCCAAGCAACCGGGGCGGGCCAGCCCTGACGTCCGATCCGCCACCGAGGAAACCCCAATGGCCAAGACATTAGCACTCCCCAAGGACCAACTGGTCAAGCAGGCCCTGGAACAGATGCAGGGCTCGCTTGCCGATAATACGTGGACTGTGCGTGAAAAGCTGGCGCTGACCTGCCGAATCCTGTTCGACAACGGCCACGACTCCGGCCTGGCCGGGCAGATCAGTGCCCGCGGCCCGCAACCGGGCACCTTCTACACCCAGCAACTGGGGCTGGGCTTCGATGAAATCACCGCCAGCAACCTGCTATTGGTCAACGAGGACCTGGAGGTGCTCGAAGGCAGCGGCATGCCCAACCCGGCCAATCGCTTTCACAGCTGGGTGTACCGCGCACGCCCGGATGTGAACTGCATCATCCACACCCACCCGACCCACATCGCCGCGCTGTCGATGCTCGAGGTACCGTTGCAGGTGTCGCACATGGACCTCTGCCCGCTGTACGAGGACTGCGCGTTTCTCGAAGGCTGGCCCGGGGTGCCGGTGGGCAACGAGGAAGGCGAGCTGATCAGCGCGGCGCTGGGCGACAAGCGCGCCATCCTGCTGTCGCACCACGGCCAGCTGTCGACCGGCGCCAGCATCGAGGAAGCCTGTGTGATCGCGCAGTTGATCGAGCGCGCGGCGCGCCTGCAGTTGCTGGCGATGTCAGCCGGCCAGATCAAGCCCATCGAGCCGGTGCTGGGGCGCGAAGCGCACGACTGGATCGCCCGCCCCAAGCGCCACGGCGCGGCGTTCGCCTACTATGCCCGGCAGTGCCTGCGTCAGCATGCCGATTGCCTGAACTGAACCTGTTTTCTGCGGAGTGTTTTTCATGTCCACGACTTTTCACGGCATCATCGGCTACACCATCACCCCGTTCAGCGCCGACGGCACCCAGCTCGACCTGGCGGCCCTGGGCCGCTCCATCGATCGGCTGATCGAAGGTGGGGTACAGGCCATCGCGCCCCTGGGCAGCACGGGCGAAGGCGCCTACCTGAGCGACCGCGAGTGGGACCAGGTGGCCGAGTTCAGCCTGGCGCACATTGGCGGGCGGGTACCGACCATTGTCAGCGTCTCGGACCTGACCACCGCCAGCGCCATGCGCCGTGCGCGCTTTGCCGAGGCCCATGGGGCAGATGCGGTGATGGTATTGCCGGCGGCCTACTGGAAGCTGAGCGAGGCCGAGATCCTGCAGCACTACCAGAGCATCGGCGACTGCATCGGCGTGCCGATCATGCTCTACAACAACCCGGCCACCAGCGGCACCGACCTGTCGGTGGAGCTGATCATGCGCATCGTGCGCCAGGTCGAGAACGTGACCATGGTCAAGGAGAGTACCGGCGACATCCAGCGCATGCACAAGCTGCAGCAGTTGGGCGAAGGCCAGGTGCCGTTCTACAACGGCTGCAACCCGTTGGCCCTGGAAGCGTTCGTGGCCGGTGCCACGGGCTGGTGCACGGCGGCAGCCAACCTGATTCCGGCGCTCAACCAGCAGCTGTACCAGGCCGTGCTGGGTAACGACCTTGAGGCGGCGCGGGCGCTGTTCTACCGGCAGTTGCCATTGCTGGAGTTCATCCTCAAGGGCGGCTTGCCGGCGACGGTGAAGGCAGGGTTGGCGTTGACGGGGCTGGAGGTGGGCGAGCCGCGCAGGCCGGTGTTCGGGCTGGATGACGCCGGGCGTGGGCGGTTGCGCGGGTTGCTCGAACAGATGGGGTAAGGCCTTCTCACGGCCTCAGCGCACGGGATTGCCACGGCCAACAGGGCATGCATCGCCAGCCCTGTTGGCTCGGCTTCAGGGCGCTACAACCGCCAATCCAGGCTCACCGTCAGCGTGCGCGGATCACCCCAGTACACCCCGTTGTAGAACCCCACGTTGTTGTAGTACCTGGTATCCAGCAGGTTCTTCACGTTCAAGGACGCCGACAGGTGTTCGTCGAACTCGTAACGGGACATCAACCCCACCACCGTGTAGGACCGCTGGCGAATGTCAGCCGGCGCCGTGATGATCCGGCCATCGCTGCCTCGCCCCACCGGACGATTGCCGCTGCGGTAGATGTCGCTCTGCCAATCCACCGACCCACCCACGGTCAACCTGTCCATCACCCTGTAGGTGCTGTTCCAGCGCACCATGTTCAACGGCTGGGTGGTGTTGCGCCGCTTGTGCTCGGCATCCAGCGAGTGGGTGTAGCTGTAGCCCAGGGTCATGTTCCACCCCGCCATCACCTCGCCAGCGACCTCCGCCTCGAAGCCCTCCACGGTATTGCCCTTGCCGCCGGACTTGTAATACTGCTCGCCGTTGGGCCCTACCGGAATGGAATCGTCCACCTCGGCCACGTTGTCCTGCTTGCTGCGAAACACCGCCGTCGACAGGTTCAGGCGCTCGTCCAGCAGGCTGCCCTTCAGGCCCACCTCGTAGTTGCTGCCCACCACCGGTTCCAGGTACTTGTCGTCGACATCCTTGTAGTTCTGCGGCTTGAAGATGTCGGTGTAGCTGGCGTACACGGTGTATTGGTCGGTGATGTCGTACAGAACGCCCGCATAGGGTGTCCACACGTCATTGTGGGTGCGGCTGGAGCGCGGGTTCTCCACCACCTGCCCCGCCGCATCGAATGCCCATGAGCGCCCCGTGACCTTCCAGCTGCCGTAGCGGCTGCCCAGCACCAGGTGCAGTGCATCGGTCACGTTCAGCCGGGTGGCGACATAGCCGGCCTTCTGCTGCGTGGTATCGCGCGAACCATCCAGGTTGGTCACGGTATCGGCGAACTTGTCTACCCCGCCCAGGTACTTCCAGTCGGGGATGGTCGTGTAGCCGGGCGGCAGGTCCAGGGGCCGCTTGAGCGGCGCGCTGTTGCGCCGCTGCGACTCGCCATAGCCGATCATGAATTCGTGCTCGCGCCCCAGCAGCGCAAAGGGCCCGCCCAGGTTAAGGTCGGCGGCGCTCATTTTCTCGTCGCCGATGAAGTGGCTGACCCAGGCATTCATGCCGCTGCGGTCGGCCTCGGGGAAGCCCTGGCCACCGAAGTACACCTTGCCGTCGGTTTCGCTCTGGCGGTAGGTGTAGGCCGCCTTGAGGTGCCAGTCGCCGCCCAGGCGCTGGTCGAGGGTGGCGAACACGGTCTCGTCCTTGAGCGGCCACGAACTCCACGGCGCCGAGATGTTGTTCGAGCGCGGCAGCTTGGCCTTGCCACCGGAGGCGTTCCAGTACGGCACGGTGCCCCACGAGGCACCCTGTACATGCTTGTTCTGGTAGTCGTACCCCACCGCCAGCACGGTGTCGTCGCTCAGGTCACCCTCGAGAATGCCGTAGGCCACCTCGCGCTGGGTCTGGTAGCGGTCGCGAAACGAATGGGCGTCGCGGTAGGCCAGCACGCTGCGCCCGCGCAGACGACCGTCGAAGGCCAGCGGCCCGCCCACGTCGACATAGCTGTAGTAGTTGTCGTGGCTGCCGCCACGCAGGCCGGTTTTCACCGCCAGTTCATGGGTGGGGCGCTTGCGCATCATGTTGATGGTGCCCGACGGGTCGCCGGCGCCGGTGGTCAGCCCGGTGGCGCCACGCACCACTTCGATGCGGTCGTAGATGATGGTGTCCGAGTCGGACTTGAGCCCCGCGAAGGTGTTGAGCATGCCGTCGATCTGGAAGTTGTCGATGGCATAGCCGCGCGAGTTGTAGGTGGGGCGCTCGGAGTCGTTGCGCTGCACCACCACGCCCGTCACCTGGCCCATGGCTTCGGAGAGGTTGTCGAGCTGGAAGTCGTCCAGCTGCTGGCGGGTCAGCACCGACATCGACTGCGGGGTGTCCTTGATCGACAGGTTCAGGCGGGTGGCGGTGCTCATGCTGCCGGTGGTGTAGGCCCCGGTGTTTTCGGTGGTGCTGCCCAGGCCCTGGGCACTCACGTTGGTCGAACCCAGCTCCAGCGCCTGGGGGGCTGCGTCGGGCAGGGGTTCGTTGTCAGCCAGTGCGACGGCGCTGCAGGCGGTGCCGCACAGGCCCAGTGTCAACGTCATGGAACGGGTAATCGGCGCGAACATCGCGGCCTTCTCCTTGTTTTACGACGGGAAATTCCGTTTAGAAGTACACAGCGGGACATCATCGGATCACCCTTAATACGAATGCTTATCGATTTAATTTAGGCATGAAAAAGGCGATCCGAAGATCGCCTTTTTCACCCGCCGGATGCGCTAAGGCATCACAGGTGGCGTGTACTGCAACGTGGTGCCCAGCGCCCAGAGCAGGAACAGCACCAGCGGCACGTGCACCAGCAACTGCACGAACGAGAAGCCGATCAGGTCGCGCGCCTTGAGCCCCAGCACGCCCAGCAGCGGCAGCATGTAGAACGGGTTGATCAGGTTGGGCAGCGCCTCGGCGGCGTTGTAGATCTGCACCGCCCAGCCCAGGTGGTACTGCAGGTCGTTGGCCACCAGCATCACGTAGGGCGCCTCGATGATCCACTTGCCGCCACCGGAGGGAATGAAGAAGCCCAGCACCGCGGAGTACACGCCCATCAGCAAGGCGTAGGTGTCATGCGAGGCGATCTGCACGAAGAAGGTGGAGATATGGTGCGCCAGGGTTTGCGCGTCCACGCCCTTGACCTGGGTGAGGATGGCCGCGATCGAGCCGTACAGCGGGAACTGGATCAGTACCCCGGTGGTGGTCGGCACCGCACGGCCCACCGCATCCAGGAAGCTGCGCGGGCGCCAGTGCAGCAAGGCGCCGAGCATGATGAACAGAAAGTTGTAGGTATTGAGCCCCGAGATCGCGGTGATGGCCGGCTTGGTCGAGAACTCGTGGTACAGCCAGCCAGCCGCCAGGGCCACCAGCAGCAGGGTCAGCACCGGGCTGTATTCCAGCCATTCACCCGGGCGCGTGCGCTGCGCCGGTGGTGGTGCGCTGAAGCTGGGGTCGATGCCACAGGCCTGGGCATCGCGGGCACTCTGCGGGCCGGGTGCAGTGGCGTAGGCCACGATCAGCGACACGATGACCAGCGCCGCCAGCATCACGCCCGACTGCCAGAGGAAGATGGTTTCGGTGAACGGGATCACCCCGGTGATCGCCAGGATCGACGGCGGCAGGCTGGCCGGGTTGGCTTGCAGCTGCGCGGCCGACGAGGACAGGCCCAGGGCCCATACGGCGCCCAGGCCCAGGTAGGCGGCGGCACCGGCGGCGCGGTAGTCCATCTTCAGGTCGGTACGGCGCGCCAGGGCGCGTACCAGCAGGCCGCCGAACACCAGCGACAGGCCCCAGTTGAGCAGCGAGGCGACCATCGATATCAGCGCCACCCAGCACACGGCCGAACGGCCGTTCTTCGGAATGCGCGCCAGGCGGTCGATGAGTTTCACCGCCGGCGGCGAGCTGGCCACCACATAGCCGCCGATGACCACGAAGGCCATCTGCATGGTGAAGGGGATCAGGCTCCAGAACCCGTCACCGAAGGCGGTGGCGGTATCGAGGGGCTTGGCGCCCATGGCCAGGGCGGCCAGTGACACCAGCACCACGGCCAGGGCGGCGAACACCCAGGAGTCGGGGAACCAGCGTTCGGCCCAGTTGGAGCAACGCAGGGCAAAGCGGGCGGAGCGGCTGTCTTGGAGTTCGGCGGCCACGGGATTTTCCTTCTTATTGATTTTTTTTGAACGGCTGAAGGCCCCTTCGCCGGCAAGGCCGGCTCCTGCACAGGAATGCGTGGTTCCCTGCAGGAGCCGGCC
>NZ_JASCPN010000066.1:0-30198 GCF_029960155.1 Pseudomonas sp. PS01300
CCCTGATGGCCCATGCGCCGGCCTGGCGGGCCCCTGCAGGCGCTGCGCGGCCCGTGTAGGAGCCGGCCTGGCCGGCGAAGCTTTCAGTGCACCGAAGGCGTCGGCGGCGGCAGGTGGCTCAGCCGCTCGGTCAGGCGCAACCGCTGGATCGGGTCATCCGTCAGCATCAGCGCATGCTCCAGGTCAAACCGCTCTGCCTGCGGGCAATCCAGCCGCTGATACAGTGTCGCCCGCGCCAGGTAGTCGCTGGCGCTGGCCGAGCCCAGCAACAACACCCGCTCGGCATCCTTCAGCGCCGCAAGGTCATCATCATTGCTCGCATGCAACTGACGCAGGTTGCGCGACAGTCGTTGCAGCATCTGCTGTGCGCTGGCCGTCACCAGATGCTCGGCGTTCAACGGCAACTGCGGGCCGAACTGGCGGCTGAGCAACTCGCGACAATCGGCCGGGTACAACCGGCGCCCGCCGCAGGGGTCCAGCAGGTGATCGGCCCCCGGCACGCGCAACAGGAAATGCCCCGGAAAATTCACCCCCTCCAGTGGTATCGACAGCCCGCGGGCCAGCTCCAGCGTGAGGATCGCCAGTGCCAGCGGTTGTCCGCGACGACGTTGCAGCACCTTGTTCAGCAGCGCCGCCTGCGGGCGCAATGGGTGATATTCGTCCTGCTGGAAGCCCGCCGCGCTGAGCGCCCGCAGCAACGGCTGCGCCAGTTCGCTCACCGGCAGCATGGGCAGGCTCTGGCTGACCTGCTGCTGCACGAGCTGCAACTCGCCCAGCACCTGGGCCGGCTGCACGCTGGCATCGTGTTCGGCAGCGATCCACAGCGCCGCCTCGAACAGGTCGGCGGGGTTGCGTTCCAGGCAGGCCAGGCAGGCTTGGCGTGGGGTCATGGCAGTCTCCGCTCAAGCTTCTGTTGTAGCGCCGGCAGGGGCGTTCGTCCAGTGCCGCAACGTGTGCCTTCGCGCCGCCTATACTGGTGGGAGCACTGACTCACGAGGGCTGGGCAATGTTCGCTCTCATGCAAAGCACGCGCACCCACTCACTGCACCTGTGCGTCGACCCGGCCACGGGCCTCAAGGCGGTGATCGCCATTCACAACCAGCGGCTGGGCCCGGCCATGGGCGGTTGTCGCTATCTGCCTTACCCGGACGACGACACCGCAATGACCGATGCCATTCGCCTGGCCCAGGGCATGAGCTACAAGGCTGCCCTGGCGGGCCTGCCGCTGGGCGGTGGCAAGGCGGTGATCATCCGCAACCCCCATGTGGAAAACCGCGCTGCGCTGTTCGAGGCCTTCGGGCGCTTCGTCGACAGCCTGGAGGGGCGCTACATCACCGCGACCGATAGCGGCACCTCGACCCTGGACATGGACTGCATCGCCCAGAGCACCCGGCACGTCACCAGTACCACCACCGCCGGCGACCCTTCGCCGCATTCGGCCATGGGCGTGTTCGCCGGCATCCGCGCCACGGCGATGGCGCGCCTGGGCACCGACAACCTGGAAGGGTTGCGCGTGGCTGTGCAGGGGTTGGGGAATGTCGGGTTTGCCCTGGCCGAGCAGTTGCATGCGGCGGGGGCGGTACTGCTGGTCAGCGACCATGACCCGGGGCGGGTGCAACTGGCCATGGAGCAGTTGAATGCGCTGCCGGTGGCCAGCGAAGCGCTGGTCAGCACGCCTTGCGACATCTTTGCGCCGTGCGGGCTGGGCCCGGTGCTCAACAGCCAGAGCGTCATGCAGCTGCGCTGTGCCGCGGTGGCCGGCTCGGCGAACAACCAGCTGACCCACCTTCAGGTCGCCGACCAGCTCGAAACCCGCGGCATTCTGTATGCCCCGGACTACATCATCAATTCCGGCGGGCTGATCTACGTGGCGCTGACCCACCAGGGCCAGGACCTTGGCACCATCACCGCGCACCTGGCGCGCATCCCCACGCGGCTGACCGAGGTCTTCGCCCACGCCCAGGCCGAGAAGAGTTCGCCGGCCCGCGTGGCCCAGCAACTGGCCGAGAAGCTGGTGTACAACGCCTGATGCCTACTCGGCGGGCTGCTCGGCAAGCAGCTCGGACAACGCGTCGGGCTGGCTCTTGAAGGCCTTGGCGAACACATCGCGGTTCTTCGCCATGTAGATACCCGCTTCCTCGACCTGCTGTTCGCTCAGCGACGGCACGGCCTTCAGCAGTACCTCGGCGAGCAGTTCGGCCAGCTCGAGCATCTTGTCGTGACGGTCTGCTTCAGCTTTATCCATGAACAAGCGCTCCAGATCGCGGCTGCTGCGGTATACCACTTCGACGGCCATTCATCACCTCACATGCCTTTCGATAATTGATGTGTACGAGTACTGTGTTTTTATACAGGTAAAAGCATAAGGCAAACCACCACGTTTGGGTAGTGGCATTTTTATAGCCCAATTTGCTCGCAATGGTGGGGTGACGGGTGTCTTGCGGCAATCGGTCGCCTTCTCAAGCTGTGCCGCTGGCCTTTTTACTGCATGCAGGCAAAGCGTCACCTGGGTGGCGCATCCTCCCTTCGTCGTTTCCAAGGAATTCGCATCGTGAACATCAAATGGGCTGAAAAAGTGCGCAAGGGCCTGCATGGCTCGGCGGATTCGCTGGGCAACCTGTGCGTGGAGGCCTTTCATTACCTGGCACTGTTCGGCATCGGTGCCATCACCGCCTATGCGGCGGTGTCGGCATTCATCGAGATGATCGGCAAGGGTGGGGTGAGCGTCGATGACATCCTGCTGCTGTTCATCTACCTGGAGCTGGGGGCGATGGTGGGGATCTACTTCAAGACCAACCACATGCCCATCCGCTTCCTTTTGTACGTGGCGATCACCGCGCTTACGCGCCTGCTGATCGGCGACGTGTCGCACCACAAGGCCCCCGACGTGGGCCTGCTGTATGTGTGCGGCGGGATCCTGCTGCTGTCGTTCTCGATCCTGGTGGTGCGCTACGCCTCGTCGCGCTACCCCTCCACCAAGGCCATCGACGCCAGCGGCAAGGAAATCGAAGAGGCCAAGTAGCCTTGGCTCACGCCCCCGCGCGGCGCTCGCTGGCGGCGCGCAGGCCCGGGGTGCGTGCACCGTCGCGGGTCATGCTGGCCAGAATCTCCATGGCGCTGTGGCCCTGCTCGATGGCAATGCCAAAGCGCACGCTCTCGATCAGGCGCGCCAGACGCTTGGGGTCATTGCGCTGGGCCGGGCTGATCAGGCGCTTGGCCACCACGCCCTGATCGTCGGACAGGGTCAGCATGATGCTGCCATCGAGCCGCTCGATACTCAGGTTGACCCGGTAGGTGTCGGCAAATGCAGCGTTGATCTGTTGGAAGGGGTTGACCATGGGGCTGTACCTGGCAAAGACATGTTCTGATTGACCGGGCCCTGGCCAGGTTGGTTCAGGTGACGTTGCGGGGCAGGTGCCGAGTGGTCAGTAAAAAAGGCGAGCCGTGGCTCGCCTTCTTTCATTGCCTAGGCTGTCAGGCCTGACGGGCCTGCAGGGCTTGCTCGTTCTCCAGGAATTCTTCCTGCAGCAGGGCATCGGCTGCCGGGGCGGTTGCGACCTTCTGGGTCACGCCGCGTTTGCCGCGCAGTTTGCCGAACAGGTGCTCGAGGGAATGCTCGAGTTTGGTCGCGGCGCCTTCGATGGCCTGCTCCAGGCTATCGGCCTTGTGGCTGACGGAAATCGGTTGATGGCCTTTGGGGCGTGCCTCCATCTGGCAGCGCATGTCGTGGGGGCCTGGCTTGTCGCCGTTCTCATCGCGCAGGTGGACTTCGATGCGGGTGAGGTCTTCTTCGTAGCGTTCGAGCGTGCTTTCTACCGTAGTGCGTACCCACTCTTCGAGACGGGCACTGCTTTGGATATGGTTGTCGCTGTTGACTTGGATTTGCATAGTTCAATCCCTTATTCAGCTAGCTCGCAAGAGAACGATGCGGGCCATTGCGGCCTGTGGAAATCATCGCCTCTTGACTACAAGGTCAGGCAGTTGGCAGAACTTTTCAAGTGCTTGAAGAAGAAAAATATTTTGTGGCAATTAAACACGTGAAAGGTTGTCTGGGGGTGTCCTGAGTCAATACGCGACCCCCCGGCAAGGTGCGCTCCTGTAGGAGCCGGCCTTGCCGGCGAAGCAGGCGCTACCGATCAGAAAGCGACCGATGTCTGCAGATAGACCGTCCGTGGCTCACCCACATACTTGCCCTTGTTGTTGTCGTCGAACGAGCGCGTGAAGTACTGGTGGTTGAAGATGTTCTTCACCCCCACCGCCACGTTCAGGTTCGACAGCTGCGGCCCGAAGTCATAGCCGGCGCGGCTGCTGAACAGCATGTAGCCCGGGATGCGCCCGGCCGCGCCGTCTGCGCTTTGGGCCGAGGTGTTGGCGTTGTCGGCGAACTGGCTGCTCTGGTAGGTGCTGTCCAGGTTCAGCTTCCACGGCCCATCGGTGTAACCCAGCCCCAGCGTGCCCTTGTGCCTGGAGGAGAACGGCACACGATTGCCCTTGTTCGGCCCATCTTCGCGGATGGTCGCGTCAACGAAGGCATAGCTGGCGTACACATCGAACCCGGCCAGCGCCGGCGTGAGGCCGTCCAGCGCGTACTTCAAGCTCGTTTCCAGGCCCTGGTGGCGGGTTTCACCACGGGCGATCACGTCGTCGGTGGTCTGGTTGCTTTCGTACTGGTTGTCGAAATTGATCAGGAACAGCCCGGCCTCGGCCTGCAGGTTGCCGTTGTCGTAGCGCGTGCCCAGCTCCCAGGTGCGGGCCTTCTCGGGCTTCACTTCACCCTGGTTCACGCGGTTGGGCATCTGGCTGTACTGCACGCTGCCGAACGAACCCTCGGTGTTGGCGTAGAGGTTCCAGCTGTCGCTCAGGTGGTACATCACGTTCAGCGCCGGCAACGCGGTGTTGTAGTCGCCCTTGTATTCCAGGCCCTTGAGCTTGTTGCTCTGCTGCGACTTGATCATCTCGTAGCGGATACCCGGGGTGATGGTCCACTGGCCGATGTCGATGCGGTCATCCAGAAACAGCGCATGGGCATCGGTGCCGCCACGGGTGTCGCGGTCGTTGGGGCTGGAGGTGGTCGGCAACTGGCCGGCGCTGACGCTCTCCATGTAGCGCAGCTCGTGCCCGGCCTCGTTGATGTAGCGGTAGCCAAGGCCCACCTCGTGGTGGCTGTCGCCCAGCGCAAAGCCCTGGGTGAAACGGGTTTCGATGCCGCGCACCCAGTACTCGCGCGGCGACAGCGAGATCGACCTGTTCTGCACCAGGTAGCCACTGCGCAGGGTCTTGGTGAAGAAGCTGTTGACGCTGAACTGGCGCTCGCCTTCCTTGTAGTCGTAACCGGCGTTGAACATCGTGCGCCGGCCCCAGAACTTGTCCTGCAGGCGGGTCGACTGGTACGGGTCGGCGTCGTAGTCGGCCACGTTGAGGCCGCCGGGCATCTGCGCCTCGCCCTCGTAGTACTGCGCCATGGCATGCAGGCTGTTGGCCTCGTCCAGTTGCAGCTTGCCCTTGAGGATCAGGTCGTCGATCTGCGTGTCGCTGTGCTCGCGCCAGTCGCCACCGCGGGTGCCCGAATACAGGATCGCGCCGCCCAGGCCGTTGTCGGCGGTGCCGCCGGCCAGCAGGTTGGCGCTGCTCTTGAAACCGTCGTGGCTGGAGGAGGGGCTGGTCTGGGTCTGCAGGCCGGCCTTCAGCGTGGGTTGGTCGGGGATCGCGCGGGTCACGAAGTTGACGATGCCGCCCACGTTCTGGGGCCCGTAGCGCACGGCGCCGCCGCCACGCACCACGTCCACCGCGTCCATGTTGCCCAGGCTGATCGGCGCGAACGACAGCTGTGGCTGGCCATAGGGCGCAAACGGCACCGGAATGCCGTCCATCAGCACCGTGGAGCGCGAGGCCAGGCGCGGGTTGAGCCCGCGAATGCCGAAGTTCAGCGCCATGTCGTGGCTGCCGGTGCCGTTGTTTTCCGGCGCATTCACCCCGGGGATGCGGTTGAGCACTTCCCGTGCGCTGCTGGCGCCGGTGCGTTCGAACTCTTCACGGCGGATCACGTCCCGTGCGCCGGGGTGTTCGAACACGTTGTCCTGGGTGGCTTCACCCAGCCAGTCGCCGACCACGCTGGAGCTGCCCAGCTCCAGCGGCGCGCCGGCGGCCGGGGCCAGCGGTTGCAGGCTGTAGGCGTTGTCGCCTTCGGCGCGGGCCTGCAGGCCGGTGCCTTCAAGCAGCGCGGCCAGGCCCTGTGCAATGGAGTAATCGCCTTCCAGGCCGCGGCTTTTCACGCCCTGGGTCACCTGCGAGCCGAACGAGATCAGCACGCCGCTTTCACGCCCGAACAAGTTCAGGGCGTCTTCCAGCGACATCGGGGCGATGTGGTAGGTGCGTGCCTGGGCGGCGTGCAGGGGCGCAACGGCGCCGAAGGTGAGGCTGGCGCCCAGCAGCAGGGCATGGGCGAGGGGGCTTAGGCGAAGCGGCATGCAAAGGGTCCTTGAGAAGGTCGGGGCAAAGGGTTCTGCCTTCTCTGTCACGCGAGATGAAAAAACGGCTCAAGGTTCTGAAAATAATCTCAGGCGCGGGCTTCTACCGTGACCCAGTAGCGGGTGAAGCGCCGCACGCGCACCGGCAGCGACACCTCCAGCAGGTCCAGGATGCGTTCGCTGTCGGCCAGCGGGTAGCTGCCCGACAGCAGCAGGTCGGCCACCGCCGGATCGCACGTGAGCTGGCCGCGACGGTAGCGGGCCAGGTCGTCGATGAAGTCCCCCAGGCGCGTATGCGCAGCCACCAGCATGCCGTCGACCCAGGCGCCGGTGTTGGCATCCACCGCATGGGTGGCGCCCCAGCGTGGCCCGTCGAAACGCGCCTGCTGGTCGGCTTCCAGCGCATGCCCGGCAAGCATCGCCCGGCCCTGCAGCACCGCCACCTGGCTGTGGTCGGCCCACTGGCGCACGTTGAAGCGCCCGCTCGACAGCTGCAGCAGGCCGTTGCCGGTCACCACGCGCAGGGGGCGGGGGTCGTCGGCCACATTGAGCAGCAGTTCGCCTTCGAGCAGGTGGATCAGCCGCTGTTCGCGGTCCAGGCGCACGTCGGCGGCGCTGGCGGTGTTCAGGTGCAGGTGCGTGCCGTCGCCCAGGCGCATCTGGCGGCGCTGGCCCAGCGGGCTGCGGTAGTCGGCCAGCAGGGGCGGCAGCGGGTTGTGCTGCTGCAGGGCCAGCCCGCAGGCGCCGCCCACCCCGAGCAGCAACAGCGCCTTGAGCGCGCGCCGCCGGCTGGCCGAGCGTGGCGCCTGCAGGGCGGCGTGCGCCAGTGGCGAAGACAGCCCGCGCAGGCGCTGATTGACCCGCTGTATGTGTTCCCAGGCGCGGCGGTGTTCTTCGCTGGCCTGCAGCCAGCGCTCCATGGCCAGTTGCTGGCGGCTGTCGAGGGCACCGCCCTGCAGTTCGATCAGCCAGTGCACCGCCTGTTCTGCCACCTTTGGCGAGAATTCCTGGGCGTTCACAGGGCGAAGTAGCAGCGCATGGCCGCCTTGTTCAGATGGCGCTTCACGGTGGCCAGCGAAATGCCCAGCTGCCGGGCGATGTCGGCGTAGCCCAGGCCGTCGACCTGGGCCATCAGGAAGGCGCGCTTGACCACCACGGGCAGGCCGTCGAGCAGCCGGTCGAGTTCGATCAGGGTTTCCAGAATGATCGCGCGATATTCTTCGCAAGGCGCCACCGCTTCGGGTAGCTGGGCCAGTGCCTGGTAGTAGGCGCGTTCCAGGTCCTGGCGGCGGTAGTGGTTGAACAGCACGCGCTTGGCCACCGTGGTGAGGAAGGCGCGAGGTTCGTTGAGCGTTGGTGTTTCGCGCGCCTGCAGCAGGCGCATGAAGGTGTCCTGGGCCAGGTCGGCGGCGCTGTGCGGGCAGCCCAGGCGCTGTCGCAGCCAGCCGGTGAGCCAGTTGTGATGGGCGCTGTAGAGGCCTTCGAGCGAAGCAGGGGCGGGCTGGGCACTGGGCACCGTGACAACTCCGGCGCCGGGGGATGCGCAAAAGAATAAGAATTGTTCGCATTGTAGGATTTGACGCCACAGGCTTCAAGCCACCCGCTGCAAGCGGCCATACCACCGATCTGCTTCTTCAGGGCCGTTTGAAGCGGTGTCTTTGCATCTGCGAATATTAATCATTAATATTACGCCCCTCCTCACACTGGACCCGCTGTCATGAAAAGCAAAGCCGCCGGGCTGCCCTTCAGTTATCGCCTGGCCGTGACCTCGCGCAGCCTCGCGGCGCTGCTCGGCGGTTACCTGCTGGCGGCCATGGCCAGCGTGTGCATCACCCTGTTGCTGCCCATGCCCAAGGCCGACGCGGTCGTCACCGGCATGATGCTGTCGTTTCTGTTCTACCTGGTGGCGATCCTCTGGTGCTTCGCCTGTCGCAGCGCCTGGCATGCCTGGCTCGGGGTGCTGCTGCCCGGCGCCGCGCTGGCCGCCATCAACGGCCTGGCCTACTGGATGCAAACCCCATGAAAGAAGGCTTTCGCCAGGCCATGGCCTGGCTGCACACCTGGGCCGGGCTGATCTTCGGCTGGCTGCTGTTCGCGATCTTCCTCACCGGCACGCTGTCGTACTTCAAGAGCGAAATCAGCCACTGGACCCAGCCGGAGATCCCGTACCGCACCCTCGACACCACCGCCAGCCTGAGCCTGGCGCAGCGCTACCTGCAAACCAACGCCGCCGATGCCGGCAGCTGGTTCATCCAGTTGCCCGAAGCACGCGACCCGACCCTGCGCGTGGGCTGGCGTGCACCCGGCGCCGGCCGGCGCGATTTCAACGAAAAGATCCTCGACCCCGCCACCGGCAATCAACTGCACCCGCGCGACAGCAGCGGCGGCGAGTTCTTCTACCGCTTCCACTTCCAGTTGCAGATGCCCTACCCGTGGGGCCGCTGGCTGTCGACCTTCTGCGCGCTGATGATGCTGGTGGGGCTGGTCACCGGCATCATCACCCACAAGAAGATCTTCAAGGAGTTCTTCACCTTCCGCCCCGGCAAGGGCCAGCGTTCCTGGCTCGACGGCCACAACGCGATCGGCGTGCTGGTGCTGCCGTTCCACCTGATGATCAGCTACAGCAGCCTGGTGATCTTCATGGCCATGGTGATGCCGGCCAGCATCAGCACGATGTATGGCGACAACCTCCAGGCCTATTACAACGAGCTGTTTTCGCGCGACGAGCCGGTCAAGCCGGCGGGCACCCCGGCACCGCTGGTGCCGTTGGCGCAGCTGTATGCCCAGGCGCGCCAGCAGGCGCCCGGCAGCGAGATCAGCTGGGTCGAGGTGCAGAACCCCGGCGACCTCAACGCACGGGTGCGCCTGGTGCGTGCCAGCAACGAGGGCATCGCCCAGAACCGCGGCGCCGGCTGGCTGTTCGACGGCGTGCAGGGCACCCCGCTCAAGGCCCCGGGCGAGCAGAGCACACCGTTGGTGATTGCCGCCGGTATGTACGGCCTGCACATGGGCCACTTCGCCGGCCCGACGCTGCGCTGGCTGTACTTCGTGTTCGGCCTGGCCGGCACTGCCGTGATCGGCACGGGGCTGGTGATGTGGCTGGGCAAGCGCCAGCTCAAGCACGCCAAGAGCGGCACCCAGCCCTTCGAGCTGCGTCTGGTCGAGGTGCTCAACATCGCCAGCATGAGCGGGCTGATCCTCGCCGTGGCGGCGTTCTTCTGGGCCAACCGCCTGTTGCCGGTGGCCCTTGAAGGACGTGCCGATCTTGAGGTCGACAGCTTCTTTGCCGTCTGGGGCCTGGCGCTGCTGCACGCACTGTTGCGCTCCGGGCGCCGCGCCTGGGGCGAGCAACTGCTGCTGGGCGCGGTACTGTTCGCCGCCTTACCGGTGCTCAACGCCCTGACCACCGGCACCGGCCTGCTGCCTGCGATCGCCCAGGGCGACTGGATGATTGCCGGGTTCGACTTCACGGCGCTGGGCTGTGGCCTGCTGCTGGCCTGGATGGCGCGCAAGATGCTGCGCCCGCAGGTGTTGGCGCCCAAGCGCGCGGCACGCACGCCCAGGGCCGCACCGCTGATCGAAAGCGAGGTGCAGTGATGCTGGCCATCGCATTGTTCGGTTTTGCCGCAGTGGCGGCGTTGTGCCTGGCCATGGAGCGCCATTACACCGACCTGCTGGGGCACAAGCCCACGCCCCGCCGCCTGCGTGGCCTGCGCATGGGCGGCTGGTTGCTGATCGCCGTGGCACTGGGGCTGGCGGTGCGTCACAGCGGCTGGGCCATGGGCCTGGTGGAGCTGAGCGCGGTAGTGATGGGCGGCTTGTGCGCGTGGGTGTTCGTCCTTCCCTACGCCCCGCGCCTGCTGCTGGGCCTGGCCGCGGCCAGCCTGGTGCTGGCGCCGCTGGCACTGCTGGCGCCGTACTGAAACGATGAGCGAGCCGCTCGACAGCCACGACGACGCCCCGGGCCGCGCACGTTTCGTGCAGGTGTTCGTGGCCCAGCGTGCGCGCATGGAGCGCCTGGTCAGCCGCCGCGTGGGCTGTCGGGCCACCGCCGCCGACCTGGTGCAGGAACTGTTCCTGCGCTTCTGGCGTCGCCCGCAGGTCGAGGTCGAGGCGCTGGACACCTACCTGCTGCGCTGCGCCGGCAATATCGCCATCGACCACCTGCGCAGCCAAGGCGCCCGCGAGCGGGTCAACGACAGCCTGCTGGCGCCGCATCAAGACAACCATGCCAGCGAGCCCGAGGCCGCGCTGGAGGCCGACAGCGACCTGCGTCGGATCGAGGCTGCCCTGCGCGAGCTGCCCGAGCGCACCCGCCAGATCTTCCTGCTCAACCGTATCCATGGCCGCACCTATGCCGACATTGCGCGGGCCATGGGCCTGTCCCAAAGCGCCGTGGAAAAACATATGATGCGTGCCCTCGAGGCCTGCAAGGCGAGTATCGCCGCCGAGCCTGCCGTGCCCCGCAAGCCAGGGAATGCCCCGCGATGAACGCTCCAGCCCCACCTACCGCCGAACAGCAGCAGGCCGCGCTCGCCTGGCTCGGCCAGATCAACCAGCAGCCCGCGCGTGCCGAGGGCGCCGCGTTCAAGCGCTGGTTGCTGGCCGACCCTGCGCACCCGCAGGCCTGGCGCCAGGCCCAGGCGCTGTGGCAGCAGACCGCCGCGCCTGCAGCACGCCTGGCCGCCGAAGACGCCCCGGCACTGGAGGCCTACCTGCGCGCGATGGACCGGCCTCGGCGCCGTTGGCCGGCCCGTGTGGCCGGGTTGGCACTGGCTGCCAGCGTGGTGCTGGGCGTGGCGATGGGGGCGGGCTGGCACCCGGCCAACTGGGTCGATGACCTGGGCGCCGATTACGTGGCCGCGGTGGGCGAGCTCAAGGCCGTGACCCTGGCCGACCAGTCGCACCTGCTGCTGGATGCCGACAGCGCCATCGACGTGGACTTCAGCGGTGGGCAGCGTCGCGTGCAGGTGCGGCGCGGCGCGGTGTTCTTCGAGGTGACGCATACCGGTGCGCCGTTCACCGTGCAGGCCGATGGCGGCGAGGTGCGGGTGATGGGTACCCGGTTCGAGGTGCGTCGCCAGCCCCAGGGCACCACCGTTACCGTGCTCTCGGGCAAGGTCGGGGTCACGCCGGCGCCGGGGCAGGCGCAGCAGGTGCTCACGGCCGGCCAGCAGGTGGAGTACGCCCAGGGCCTGGCCGGTGCAGTGCAGGGCGTGGACAGCGAGAACCGCCTGGCCTGGCGCCAGGGCTGGCTCAACTACTACCAGGCGCCGCTGGCGCAGGTGGTCGACGACCTGGCGCGGCATTACCCCGGGCGCATCGTGCTGCTGGACGACGCCCTGGCGGCGCGCAAGGTCAGCGGCAGCTTCCCCGCCGCCGACCCGCTGGCGGCGCTGGACGCCCTGGGGGCGGTGGCCGGCTTCCAGCGCAAGACCCTGCTCGGGCGGGTCACGCTGCTGCGCTGAAAAATATTTTCACGGCCCGGTGAGGTAAGTACGTGCGACAACCGTGTAGTGATTGAAAGTGCGATTCATTCGCATGAAACAGGTTCACTCACAGGTCGACGGCATGAAGTTCAGGGCAAAATCATCGTTGGTGCGTTGCGTTTCAATCGGGCTTGGGGCGGCAGCGTGGCTGCCGCTGGGGGCGGGCGTGAGCCAGGCGGTGGCGGCGCAGCAGGTCGAGCAGGTGTATCGCTTTGCCCAGCCCAGCAAACCCTTGCCCCAGGCGCTCAACGACTTCAGCCGGGTGACCGGGTTGAGCGTGGTCTACACCGTCGAGCTGCCCGGCCTTGCCGCGCCGGCCCTGACGGGCACGTTCAGTGCCGAGCAGGCCCTGCAGCGCCTGCTGGGCAACAGCGGCTTCACCTACCGCCGCGTGAATGCGCGCACCCTCACCGTCGAACCGCTGGCCCAGGCCGGTGCACTCAACCTCGAGCCCACCACGGTCTCGTCCCAGCAGGATAGCGTCGGCAGCTACCAGCCGCCGGCCACCAGCGCGATCATGCGCAGCCAGGTGCCGAACCTGGAGATCCCCCAGGCCATCAACGTGGTGCCGGCCCAGGTGCTCGCCGACCAGGCGCCGCGCAACCTCGACGATGCGCTGAGCAACGTCAGCGGCATCACCCAGGGCAACAACTTCGGCGCCACCGCCGACACCGTGATGAAGCGCGGCTTCGGCGACAACCGCGACGGCTCGATCATGCGTGACGGCATGCCGCTGGTGCAGGGGCGCAGCCTCAATGCCAGCACCGAGCGGGTCGAAGTGCTCAAGGGCCCGGCCTCGCTGCTGTACGGCATCCAGGACCCGGGCGGGGTGATCAACGTGGTCAGCAAGCGCCCGCAACTGCAGCGCTACAACGCCGTGAACCTGCGCGGTTCCAGCTATGGCAGCGGCAAGAACGGCAGCGGTGGCGGGCTCGACAGTACCGGCGCGCCGGGCGACAGCAACTTCGCCTACCGCCTGGTGCTCGACCACGAGGACGAAGACTACTGGCGCAACTTCGGCACCCACCGCGAGACGCTGGTGGCGCCGTCGCTGGCCTGGTTCGGCGAAGACACCCAGGTGCAACTGGCCTATGAGCACCGCGAGTTCCTGTACCCGTTCGACCGCGGCACGGCCATCGACCCGCGCACCAACCACCCGCTGAACATCCCCAGCACACGTCGGCTGGACGAGCCCTTCAACAACATGGAAGGGCGCTCGGACCTGTACCGCCTGGAGGTCGACCATCAGCTTGCCGATGACTGGAAACTCCACTTCGGCTACAGCTTCAACCGCGAAACCTACGATGCCAGCCAGGTGCGCGTCACCGCGGTTGACCCTGCCAAGGGCACCCTCACGCGCAACCTGGACGGCACCCGTGGCGCCCTGAGCAGCGACCGCTTCGCCACCGTCAGCCTGGACGGCAAGCTGCAACTGGCAGGCATGCAGCACGACGTGCTGGTGGGGGTGGATGACGAGTACCGCAAGGTGTTTCGTGCCGACCTGATTCGCGGCGCCCGCAACACCTTCGATTACCTGGACCCGGTGTACGGCCAGGTCCAGCCCGGCACCGCCGTGCGCGACAGCGACAGCGACCAGACCGACAAGCTGCGCAGCAACGCGTTGTTCTTCCAGGACTCGATCCACCTCGACGAGCACTGGATTCTGGTGGCCGGTGCGCGCTATCAGCAGTTCGACCAGTACGCCGGTCGCGGCCGGCCGTTCAAGGCCAACACCGACAACAGCGGCCAGGCCTGGGTGCCGCGTGCGGGGCTGGTGTACAAGGTCGACGACACGCTGTCGTTCTATGGCAGCTACACCGAGTCGTTCAAGCCCAACTCCAGCATCGCGCCGATGACCGGTGGCCTGGTGCTGGATTCCTCGATTGCCCCCGAAGAGGGCAAGTCGTGGGAGCTGGGGGCCAAGCTCGACCTGCCGGGGGCGATCACCGGCAGCGTGGCGTTGTTCGACATCACCAAGCAGAACGTGCTGGTGGCCAATTTCGACACGGCCACCGGCGACACCCTGTACAGCAGCGCCGGCGAAGTGAAGTCGCGCGGCCTGGAGATGGACCTCACCGGGCAGGTGAGCGAGCGCTGGAGCCTGATCGGCAGCTATGCCTTCACCGACGCCCAAGTGTCCCAGGACCCCAAGCTCAAGGGTAACCGCCTGCAGAACGTGGCGCGGCATACCGGGTCGCTGTCGGCGGTGTATGACGTGGGCAGCCTGTTCGGTGGTGATCGCCTGCGGGTCGGCGCCGGGGCGCGCTATGTGGGCGAGCGGGCCGGCAATGCGGAGAACGATTTCGACCTGCCGGCGTACACCGTGGCGGATGCGTTCGCCAGTTATGAAACCCGGCTGGATGAGCACAAGGTGCGCTTTCAGCTGAATGTGAAGAACCTGTTCGACAAGACCTACTACAGCTCGGCGGTGAACCGCTACTTCGTGGCAGTGGGGGATGCGCGGCAGGTGAGCCTGTCGAGTACGCTGGAGTTCTGAGAGCACAGGAAGAACACCCACCGTGAGGGCGGTGGGGGCCCTGTGGGAGCGGGCTTGACCCGCGATCAGCGGCGCATGGCCAACCGATAATCCCCCGGCGTGGCCCCCACCACCTGCCTGAAGCGATTGCTGAAATGGCTGGCACTGGCGAACCCGCACGCCAATGCCACCTCGCCCAACGCCCCGTCGCCACAGCGCAGCAACTGGCGTGCCCGGGCCAGGCGCCGCGCCAGCAGGTATTGGTGCGGCGGCAGGCCGAAGCTTGCGCGGAACATCCGTGCAAAGTGGTAGTGCGACAGGTTGCACAGCAACGCCAGCTCACCCAGGCTGATCGCCTGCTCCAGGTGCGCCTCGATGTAGTCGGCCAGGAGCCGGCGCTGATGCGTCGCCAACCCGCCCTTCAGGCGCAGCCCCCGACGCAGCCCCACCTGGTTGAGCACCGCATGGTCGAGAATCTCGTGGGCCAGGCTGCTGGTCAGCAGGCGCTCGCCGGGCTCGTCCCAGTTCAGCTCGATCAGCCGGCCAAAGCGCAGCGCCTGCTCCGGGTCGTCGATGAAGGTCGCTTCGTGCAGTTGCACCTCGCGCGGTTCGCGGTCCAGCAGGCGGGTGCAGGCCAGGGCGAACTGCGCCTGGCTGATGTACAGGTGCGCCAGGCGGATGCTGCCATTGATCACCCAGTTCGAGGCGTGCTCGGCCGGCAGGATGCACAGCTTGCCGGGCCCGCCCTTGGCGGCGGGGCGATCCCGGCGAAAGGTGCCGGTGCCGCCGGCGATATAGCACGACAGCGTGTGGTGGCTGGGCGCTTCGTAGTCGCGGGCGTCGTGGCGGTTGTTCCACAGGGCTGCGACCAGCTCGTCGCCGAGCTGCGCACTGTGTTCCAGGCGGGCATTGGGCGAGGCGTGCATGGCTTGAAAGACTTGCAACTGGTCCAGCGGCGTCATGGGGTCTACCTCTGTCGGCCATCCTACTCGCGGCCACAGGGCCTGACAGCCCCGCCCAGCAAAAAACCGCAAGTTTGTGCAAGCGCACGGGGCGGCCCGCGCCGGACACTGCAGGCTGTCGTGAGGAGTGCATGCCATGAACCTGTCGTTGTACCTGCTGACCGTGCTGATCTGGGGCACCACCTGGATCGCCCTGAAACTGCAACTGGGGGTGGTGGCCATCCCGGTGTCCATCGTCTATCGCTTTGCCCTGGCGGCGCTGGTGCTGTTTGCCGTGCTGTTGATCGGGCGGCGCCTGCAGGTGATGAACCGGCGCGGGCACCTGATCTGCCTGGCGCAGGGGCTGTGCCTGTTCTGCGTGAACTTCATGTGCTTTCTGACGGCCAGCCAGTGGATTCCCAGCGGCCTGATCGCGGTGGTGTTCTCCACCGCCACGCTATGGAACGCACTCAATGCGCGGGTGTTCTTCGGGCAGCAGGTGGCGGCCAACGTGCTGGCGGGTGGGGCGCTGGGGCTGGGCGGGTTGGGGCTGCTGTTCTGGCCGGAGCTGGCCGGGCATGCGGCCAGCCGCGAAACCCTGATCGGCCTGGGCCTGGCGTTGCTGGGTACGCTGTGTTTCTCGGCGGGCAACATGCTCTCGAGCCTGCAGCAGAAGGCCGGCTTGCGGCCGATGACCACCAATGCCTGGGGCATGCTCTACGGGGCAGGAATGCTGGCGCTGTACTGCGTGGTCAGCGGTATTCCGTTCGCGATGGAATGGAATGTGCGGTATGTGGGGTCGCTGCTGTACCTGGTGATCCCGGGGTCGGTGATCGGCTTTACCGCGTACCTGACGCTGGTGGGGCGCATGGGGCCGGAGCGTGCTGCGTACTGCACGGTGCTGTTCCCGCTGGTGGCGCTGAACGTGTCGGCGTTCTACGAGGGGTACCAGTGGACAGCGCCGGCGCTGGGCGGGCTGGTGCTGGTGATGCTGGGCAATGTGCTGGTGTTCCGGAAGGGGCGGGTGGTGACGCCTTCGCCGGCAAGGCCGGCGCCTACCAGGGCCGCGTAACCCTTGCAGGAGCCCGCCTTGCTGGCGAATGGCAGCCTTACTTCCACACCTGCGGGTTCACCAGGTCGCGCGGGCGCTCGCCCAGCAGTGCCGCGCGCAGGTTGTCGATGGCACGGTTGGCCATCGCCTCGCGGGTTTCGGCCGTGGCCGAGCCCACATGCGGCAAGGTCACCGCATTGGCCAGCTGGAACAGCGGCGATTCGCTCAGCGGCTCCTTCTCGTACACATCCAGCCCTGCACCGCGAATCGTGCCCTGCTGCAACGCCGCCACCAGCGCCGCCTCATCCACCACCGGCCCGCGCGATACGTTGACCAGAAACGCACTGGGCTTCATCAGCTTCAGTTCGCGCTCGCCAATCAGGTGCCTGGTGTTGGCCCCCAGCGGCACCACCAGGCACACGAAGTCGGCTTCGGCCAGTAGTTGATCCAGGCTGCGGTACTGCGCGCCCAGTTCCTGCTCCAGCGCGGTCTTGCGGCTGTTGCCGCTGTAGATCACCGGCATGTTGAAGCCGAACCGGCCACGCCGCGCAATCGCCGCGCCAATGTTGCCCAGCCCGACGATGCCCAGCGTCTTGCCATGCACGTCGCTGCCAAAGTGTGCCGGGCCCACGGTGGCTTTCCATTCGCCGGCCTTGGTCCAGGCGTCCAGCTCGGCCACCCGCCGCGCCGCGCTCATGATCAGCGCAAAGCCGAGGTCGGCGGTGCTTTCGGTGAGGACGTCAGGGGTGTTGGTCAGGGCGATGCCGCGCTGGTTGAAGTAGGCCAGGTCGTAGTTGTCGTAACCCACCGACACGCTCGACACCACCTGCAGCTGCTCAGCGTTGTGCAGCTGCGCTTCGCCCAGCTTGCGCCCCACCCCGATCAGGCCGTGGGCCTGGGGCAGCGCTTCGTTGAACTGGGCATTGATGTCGCCCAGCTTGGGGTTGGGCACGATCACGTTGAAGTCTTGCTGCAGACGCTCGACCATCGGGGCGGTGATGCGGCTGAAGGCCAGTACGGTCTTTTTCATCGGCGAACTCGCTGCGGGCAGGGGAGAATGGGTAGCACGCTATCATTCTCCGCCGCCCCTGTGCAGCAAGATTTCAGGTGGCGATGAGCAGCTCGTGGGTCTTGAGGTCGGCCTCATGGGCCGCGAGGATCTCCGGCAGCGAGTTGCGCAGGTACTCGACCCAGGTCTTGATCTTCGCATCCAGGTACTGGCGCGAGGGGTAGATCGCGTACAGGTTCAGCTCCTGCAGGCGGTACTCGGGCATCACCCGTACCAGGCTGCCGTCGCGCAGGCCGTCGATGGCCGAGTAGATCGGCAGCACGCCCACGCCCATGCCGCTGCGGATCGCCGCCTTCATGGCATCGGCCGAGTTCACCTGGAAGGGCGCCTGGGTGATGTTCACCACCTCCTGGCCATCGGGGCCGTCGAACAGCCATTTTTCCAGCGGGATCACCGGGCTCACCATGCGCAGGCAGGCGTGCTTGAGCAGGTCGGCCGGCTTGTGCGCCACGCCGTGGCGCTTCACGTATTCGGGCGAGGCGCACACGATGCTGTAGGTGATGCCCAGGCGCTGCGACACGAAACCCGAGTCCGGCAGCTCGCTGGCGAGCACGATGGACACGTCGTAGCCCTCGTCCAGCAGGTCAGGCACGCGGTTGGCCATGGTCAGGTCGAAGGTCACGTCGGGGTGGGTTTCGCGGTAGCGGGCGATGGCATCGATGACGAAATGCTGGCCCACGCCGGTCATCGAGTGCACCTTCAGTTGCCCGGCCGGGCGCGCATGCGCGTCGCTGGCCTCGGCCTCGGCTTCCTCCACGTAGGTGAGGATCTGCTCGCAGCGCATCAGGTAGCGCTTGCCCGCTTCGGTCAGTGCGATGCGCCGGGTGGTGCGGTTGAGCAGGCGGGTTTGCAGGTGCGCTTCAAGATTGGAAACCGCCCGCGACACGTTCGCGGTGGTCGTATCCAGTTGCACGGCAGCGGCGGTGAAACTGCCGACTTGCGCGACGCAACTGAAAGCACGCATGTTTTGCAGGGTGTCCATGGGGCGCTCTCAAGGAAGACGACAGAATTGTGACATGAAGTAACCAAAGCAGTCTTCAGACTAAAGCCGGATTATCGCGGTTTTCGTAACAAAGATTCGCAGTAAAGCACGCTTATCGCCAGTGCGGCGGCCCCCTAGAATTGCGTCACCTAGCGTCATCCACCTTCTAGTCGGGAACTCGCAGCTGTGCCGCGTCGCATCATCAGAGCGCTGAATGCGCTCAGTGTCTGTGCCTTTAGCTTGACCTTGAGCGGCTGTATCGGAACCTGGGGCATCGCCCCGCAAAGCAAGACGCTGCAAGCCAATACCCTGACCACCGACGCGGCCATCCGAGCAGCCGCGCAGGATGCCCACTGGCCCGACCAGCAATGGTGGCAAGCCTATGGCGACCCACAACTGGCGCGTTGGATCGCCCTGGCGCTCCAGGGCAGCCCGACCATGGCCATGGCCGCTGCCCGCGTGCGTGAAGCCAGGGCCATGGCCGGGGTGATCGAGGCCGACGAAAAACTGCAGGTCAACGGCCAGTCCAGCCTCAAGCGCCACAACTGGCCCGAAGATCAGTTCTATGGCCCTGGCGCGCTGTCCGGTGCCAACACCTGGGACAACAATGCCACCCTGGGGCTGAGCTATGCGCTGGACCTGTGGGGCCGCGAGCGCAATGCCAGCGAGCAGGCCGTGGACATGGCCCACATGAGCGTGGCCCAGGCGCGCCAGGCGCAGCTCGAACTGCAGAACAACATCGTCAAGGTGTACATCCAGCTGTCGCTGCACTTTGCCCAGCGCGACATCGTCAAGGCCGAGCTGGCCCAGCAGGAGCAGATCCTGGCCCTGGCCGAACGGCGCCTGGCCGGCGGCATCGGCACCCATTTCGAGGTCAGCCAGGCGCAGACGCCGCTGCCCGAAACCCATCGCCAGCTCGACAGCCTCGATGAAGAAATCGCCCTGGCGCGCAACCAGCTGGCCGCGCTGGCCGGCAAGGGCCCGGGCGAGGGCGCGCAGTTGCAGCGGCCGAATCTCTCGTTGGCCACCGCACTCAAGCTGCCGTCGGCGCTGCCTGCCGAGCTGGTGGGGCAGCGTCCCGACGTGGTTGCCAGCCGCTGGCAGGTGGCGGCCCAGGCGCGCGGTATCGATGTGGCGCATGCCGGCTTCTTCCCCAACGTCGACCTGGTCGGCGGGCTCGGCTTCATGGCCACCGGCGGCGGTGCGCTGGAGTTTCTCACCGGGCGCAAGTTCAACTACAACGTCGGCCCGGCCATCAGCCTGCCGGTGTTCGACGGTGGCCGCCTGCGCTCGCAACTGGGCGTGGCCTCGGCCGGCTACGACATCGCCGTGGCGCGCTACAACCAGACCGTGGTCGAGGCCCTCAAGGGGGTGTCCGACCAGTTGATCCGCCGCCACTCGATGGACGAGCAACAGCACTTTGCCGCCGAGTCGGTGGCCTCGGCGCAGAAGACCTACGACATCGCCATGATCGCGTTCCAGCGCGGCCTCACCGACTACCTCAACGTGCTCAATGCGCAGACCCTGCTGTTTCGCCAGCAGCAGATCCAGCAGCAGGTGCAGGCCGCGCGCCTGACCGCGCATGCCGAACTGGTCACCGCCCTGGGCGGTGGGCTGTGCGCCGGCAACGATGTGCCGACGCCGGATAAGCAGGCCGCACCGGCCACCCCGCGCACCCTGGCGGTGTTCGACAAATGAGCGCCATGACCCTGCCGTTTCGCTGGCTGGCATCACTTGAATGGCGTCGCGGCTTCTTCGAATGGGCGCGCAGCGACGGCGTCACCTGGGTGTACATCTTCAAGGTGCTGAGCGCGGCGTTTCTCACCCTGTGGCTGGCCATGCGCCTGGAGCTGCCGCAGCCGCGCACCGCGATGATCACCGTGTTCATCGTGATGCAGCTGCAGAGCGGCCACGTGTTCGCCAAGAGCTTCTACCGCCTGCTCGGCACCCTGGCCGGTTCGTCGATGATGGTCGCGCTGATCGCGATCTTCCCGCAGAACACCGAGCTGTTCCTGCCCAGCCTGGCGATCTGGGTGGGCATCTGCTCGGCGGGGGCGATGCGCTACCGCAACTTTCGCGCCTATGGCTTCGTGCTGGCCGGCTACACCGCGGCCATGGTCGGCCTGCCGGCCCTGCAGCACCCCGACGGTGCATTCATGGCGGCAGTGTGGCGGGTGCTGGAGATCTCCCTGGGCATCCTGGTGTCGACCCTGGTCAGCGCCGCGATCCTGCCGCAGTCGGCCAGTGCCTCGATGCGCAACGCCCTGTACCAGCGCTTTGGCGTGTTCGCCGGCTTCGTCGCCGAAGGCCTGCGCGGCGACAGCCAGCGCGACCGTTTCGAAAGCAGCAACGTGCGCTTCATCGCCGAGGCGGTGGGCCTGGAAAGCCTGCGCAGCGTGACCGCCTTCGAAGACCCGCACATGCGCCGGCGCAACGGCCGCCTGGGCCGCATGAACAGCGAGTTCATGGCCATCACCACGCGCTTCAACGCCCTGCACCAACTGCTCGAGCGCCTGCGCCAGCGCGGCCCGCTGCAGATCGTCACGGCCATCGAGCCGGGCCTCGATGCCCTGGCCAACCTGCTCGACGGCTATGCCGGGCGCTCGCTGACCCACGCCGATGCCGCGCGCCTGGCCGAGCAACTGGCCGCCTACAAGGACGACCTGCCCGAGCGGGTACGCAGCCTGCGCGCCGCCTACCTCGACACCGCGCCCAGCGACGCCGACCTGCTCGACTTTCACACCGCCTACGAACTGCTGTACCGCTTCGTCGACGACCTGCACAGCTATGCCCAGACCCACGCCTCGCTGGCCGAGCATAGCCACGCCCGTGAGCAATGGGACGAACCCTACGTGGCCCAGACCAACTGGCTGGTGTCGCTGGCCGCCGGCGTGCGGGCCGCGTTCATCCTGCTGGTGCTGGGCAGCTTCTGGCTGGCCACGGCGTGGCCCAGCGGGGCCATGATGACCCTGATCGCGGCGGCCACCGTGGGCCTGTCGGCAGCCACCCCCAACCCCAAGCGCATGTCGTTCCAGATGGCCTGCGGCACCCTGTTCGGCGCGCTGGTGGGGTTCTTCGAAACCTTCTTCGTGTTCCCCTGGATCGACGGCTTCCCGCTGCTGTGCATGGTGCTGGCGCCGGTGTTCGTGGTGGGCGCGTTCCTGGCCTCGCGCCCGGCCTACGCCGGTTATGGCCTGGGCCTGCTGATCTTCTTCTCGACCGGCTCGGTGCCCGACAACCTCACCGTGTACAACCCCTACACCTTCGTCAACGACTACATCGCCATGGTCATCGGCATGCTGGTGTGCGCGGCGGCCGGGGCGATCATCCTGCCGCCCAACAGCCGCTGGCTGTGGAGTCGCCTGGAGCAGGACCTGCGCGGCCAGGTGCTGTTCGCCATCAGCGGGCGCCTGCGCGGGCTGGGCTCGGCGTTCGAGAGCCGCACCCGTGACCTGCTGCACCAGGCTTATGGCCTGGCCGTGGGCCAGCCCCAGGTGCAGAGCAAGCTGCTGCGCTGGATGTTCGTGGTGCTGGAGGTGGGCCACGCGATCATCGAGCTGCGCAAGGAACAGGCGATACTCCCGGTGCACCCGTGCTATGCCGAGTCCCAGCCCTGGCGCCAGGCCATCCGCGTGATGGGCCGGGCGCTGGCGCGGCTGTTCCTGCAGCCCACCGCCAGCAATCACGAGCGTGCGCTGGTGGCAGTGGACCATGCGATCAGCCGCGTGCAGGCCACCGACGAACCTTTTGCCCGGCACTTCGACACCTCGGCCCTGCGCCGGGTGCAGAGCTACCTGCACTTCATCCGTACCTCGCTGCTCGACCCACAATCGCCGCTGGCCCACCTGCCCGCGACGCAAGGACTGCCCGATGCCCCGTGAAATCGCCTTCCACGGCCTGTACATGCCGACCATGACCTTGATGTTCCTGTTCGCCGCAGGGCTTGCCTGGGGGCTGGACCGGTTCATTGCCGGGCATGACGGCTACCGTTTTTTCTGGCACCCGGCGCTGCTGCGCCTGTGCCTGTTCATTTGCCTCTTCGGCGCCATGGCGCTGACCGTCTACCGTTGAGACCCTAGTCGATGAAAAAGTTTTTCAGCCTGATCGCCACCTTGCTGGTACTGGCAGCTGCCGTGGCGATCGGCCGGCAATTGTGGGTGCAGTACATGAACACGCCCTGGACCCGCGACGGGCGGGTACGCGCCGACATCATCAACGTGGCCGCCGACGTGCCCGGCTATGTGGTGGACGTGCCGGTGCGCGACAACCAGCTGGTGAAGAAGGGCGACCTGCTGATCCAGATCGACCCCGAGCACTACGAGGTGGCGGTCAGGCAGGCGCAGGCGCTGGTAGCCTCGCGCAAGGCCACCTGGGAGATGCGCAAGGTCAATGCGCACCGGCGTGCCGACATGGACAACCTGGTGATCTCGCGGGAGAACCGCGACGACGCCAGCAACATCGCCAACTCGGCCCTGGCCGACTACCAGCAGGCCCAGGCGCAGCTGGCGGCGGCAGAGCTGGACCTCAAGCGCACGCGCATCCTGGCCACGGTGGACGGCTACGTGACCAACCTCAACGTGCACCGCGGCGACTATGCGCGCACCGGTGAGCCGAAGATGGCGGTGGTCGACAAGGACTCGTTCTGGGTCTACGGCTTCTTCGAGGAGACCAAGCTGCCGCATGTGAAGGTGGGCGATCAGGCCGACCTGCAGATGATGAGCGGCGAGGTGCTCAAGGGGCATGTGGAGAGCATCTCGCGCGGCATCTATGACCGCGACAACCCTGAAAGCCGCGAGCTGATCGCCGACGTCAACCCCACCTTCAACTGGGTGCGCCTGGCCCAGCGGGTACCGGTGCGCATTCACATCGACGAGGTGCCCGAAGGCTTCCTGCTGGCAGCGGGCACCACCTGCACGGTGGTGGTCAAGCCGCGCGATTGAGCGCGTGCCGCTGCCATGGCGAACGTTCAGCGGTGCATGAACTGCGGCTCGCGCTTCTCGGCGAAGGCGGCCATGCCTTCCTTCTGGTCTTCGATGGCGAAGGTGGAATGAAACAGCCGGCGCTCCTGGCGTACGCCTTCGCTCAAGGTGGTTTCGAAGGCGCCGTTCACCGCCTCCTTGGCCATCATCGCTACCGGCCCGGAGTAGCCGGCGATCCGCGCCGCGACACGCAAGGCTTCGTTGAGCAGCGCCGCGTCGCTCACCACCCGGCTCACCAGGCCGCAGCGCTCGGCTTCGTGGGCGTCCAGAGTGCGCCCGGTGAGCACCATGTCCATGGCCTTGGCCTTGCCGATGAAGTGCGCCAGACGCTGGCTGCCGCCGGCACCGGGGATGGTCCCCAGCTTGATTTCCGGCTGGCCGAAGCGCGCGCTCTCGGCGGCGATGATGAAGTCGCACATCAGCGCCATCTCGCAGCCACCGCCCAGTGCGTAGCCGGCCACCGCGGCGATCACCGGCTTGCGAAAACTGGCCAGGCGCTCCCAGTCCACGGTCACGAAGTCGCTGGTGTACACGTCGATGTAGTTGCGGTTGCGCATGGCCATGATGTCGGCCCCGGCGGCGAACACCGTGTCGGTGCCGGTCAGCACCACGGCGCGCACGCTGCGGTCCTGTTCCAGGCGGTCGAGCACGCCGGCCAGCTCCGCCGCCAGTTCGGCGCACAGGGCATTGAGCGACAGCGGCCGGTTGAGGCGAATCAGCGCTACCGCGTCAATCTGTTCCAGCAGCAGGTAATCGAGTTTCATCCGTGTAGTCTCGTTCAAGGGGTGAGGGCAAGGGGGCGTCAGAGATGACGCGCATCGACCAGTACCGGGCAACCGGCCTTGTCGATGACTTTGCTGCTGATCGAGGGGTCGAACATGCGGTCCAGCCGCGACAGGTGGCGGTGGCCCATCACGATCAGGTCGCTGCCCAGGCGCTTGGCCTCGGCGACGATGCTCGACACCGGGTCGCCATTGACCAGGTTGCCTTCGGTCTGGAAGCCGCGTTCGCGCAGGTGGGTCACCGCCTGCAGCATGCTCATGTCGGCCACCTGCTGTTCATGGCTGGCCGCCGGGTATTCGGTTTCGTCCTGCGGGCTGATGTGGCCGTCCTGTTCGGGCAGCGCGTAGGCACGGTCGACCGCCAGCAGCACATGCAGGCGATGACGGGTCTGCTCGCAGAACGTGCTGACGGTTTCCAGGATGCCGTGGCTGCGTGGCGAGCCATCGATGGCGATCAAAACGACGCTGTACATGGGGCAGGGTCCACTCACTGTGCAAAGAGCAGCATTCTTGAAAAAAGCATGCGGCGCGGTAAATGGTGCAGCGTGCAATGACTAGTTGCGCCACATGCAGGGGCTGTGAGCGCGGCGGAAACTGTTAAGCTTTGCCCCGGACTCAACGAAGCAATGAATGGATGCTTGCCATGCACTTTCCAGATATGAATTTGCTGGTCGCGCTGGATGCGCTGCTCGATGAAGGCAGTGTGGTCGGCGCGGCGCGGCGGATGAACCTGAGCCCCGCGGCCATGAGCCGTACCCTGACGCGCATTCGCCATGCGGTGGGTGACCCGATTCTGGTGCGCGCCGGCCGCGGCCTGGTGCCCACGCCCAAGGCCATGGCCCTGCGCAGTCAGGTGCGCAGCGTGGTGGAGCAGGCCAACCAGGTGTTCAGTTCCAGTGACGAGGTCGACCTGCAGAGCCTGGAACGGGCCTTCAACCTGCGCGCCAACGATGTATTCATCGCGCCCTTTGCCGCGCCCCTGCTGGAAACCATGCGCGAACAGGCGCCGCACACGGTGCTGCGCTTCGTGCCCGAAGGCGAGGGCGGCGACGAGGACGCCGCACTGCGCGACGGGCGCCTGGACCTGTACATCAGTGCCACGCGCAACCTCGGCCCCGAGATCAAGGTGCAGAGCCTGTTCTCCACCACCTTCGTCGGCCTGGCGCGGGTCGATCACCCGATCTTCGATGACGAGATCACCCCCGAGCGCTTCGCCGGCTACGAGCAGATCAGCGTGTCGCGCCGTGGCCGCGCCGCCGGCCCGATCGATGCGGCGCTGGCCGGCATGGGCCTGCAGCGGCGCGTGGCGCTGATCACCCCGAGCTTTCATTCGGCGATGTTCTCGCTGCCCGACTCCGAGTTGCTGCTGGCGCTGCCCGAGCACGTGCTGATGAGCGTGGCCCGGCTCGGCCTGCCGCTGCGCTCGTTCCGCATCCCGATGGCGCTGGAGGCGGTGACCATCATGCAGGCCTGGCACCCGCGCTTCGACAACGACCCCGCCCACCGCTGGTTGCGCCAGACCCTCAAGGAATGCTGCTCCAGGCACTACGCCTGAGCCCGGGGCAGGCACGCGTTATCGATGGCTTTTGTGGATTGCGTTTGACGCAGCAATAAACTGCGAATATGTCAGTTTTCGTCATCTATTGGCCTCCATAGACTTGCCGGGTACTTAACTACCCGGAGTCCTCCTGCCATGTGTGTGCCTTTTTTCTGCCGTGCTTCAGCGCCTGTGGGCGGGGGCCGGCCATGACGTCGCTGGCGGCCCAGGCGCCCTTGGGGGCCACCCCGGCGCCCGCCGCGGCGCCTGCCAAACCGGCCGCCCCGGCTGCCTTCGGCCTGCGTATCGTGGTGGGCCTGGTCGGCGTGCTGCTGGCGGTGCTGTGCGCCGGCCTCAACGAGATGGTCACCAAGATGGCCCTGGCCGACATCCGTGGCGGGATGCACATCGGCGCCGACGAAGGGGCCTGGCTGGTGGCGCTGTACTCGGCCACCTCGGTGTCGGCCATGGCCTTTGCGCCCTGGTGCTCGGTGACCTTCTCGCTGCGCCGCTTCACCCTGTGTGCCATCGGCGCCTTTGCCGTACTGGGGCTGCTCTGCCCGTTTGCACCCAACCTCGAAAGCCTGATGCTGCTGCGCACCCTGCAAGGCCTTGCCGGGGGCGCGCTGCCGCCGATGCTGATGAGCGTGGCGCTGCGCTTTCTGCCCCCCGGCATCAAGCTCTACGGCCTGGCCGGCTACGCCCTGACCGCAACCTTCGGGCCGAGCCTGGGCCTGCCGCTGGCGGGCATGTGGACCGAGTATGTCGGCTGGCAGTGGGCGTTCTGGCAGATCATCCTGCCCTCGCTGGTGGCCATGGGCTGCGTGGCCTGGGGCCTGCCGCAGGACCCGTTGCGCCTGGAGCGCTTCAAGCAGTTCGACTGGCGCGGCCTGTTGCTGGGGCTGCCGGCCATCTGCTCGATCGTGATCGGCCTGTCCCAGGGCGACCGCATGGGCTGGTTCAACTCGCCGCTGATCTGCTGGCTGCTGGGCGGCGGGGTGGTGCTGCTGGTGCTGTTCATGATCAACGAATGGTCGCACCCGCTGCCGTTCTTCAAGCTGCAGATGCTGCGCAACCGCAACCTGACCCACGCCCTGATCACCCTGGGCGGGGTGCTGGTGGTGCTGTCGGCCGTGATCATCATTCCCACCAACTACCTGGCCCAGGTCCAGGGCTATCGGCCCGTGCACAGCGGCCCGGTGATGCTGCTGGTGGCGCTGCCGCAACTGCTGGCGCTGCCGCTGACCGCGGCGCTGTGCAACATCCGCGCGGTGGACTGCCGCTGGGTGCTGGCCATCGGCCTGGGCATGCTCGCCATGTCGTGCCTGGGCGGCACGCAGATCACCTCGCAGTGGGTGCGCGAAAACTTCTATGTGCTGCAACTGTTCCAGATCTTCGGCCAGCCGATGGCGGTGATCCCGCTGCTGATGCTCGCCACCGGCGGCATGACCCCGCAGGACGGCCCGTTCGCTTCGGCCTGGTTCAACACCATCAAGGGCCTGGCTTCGGTGGTGGCCGCCGGGGTGCTGGAGGCCCTGACCACGGTGCGCCGGCATTTCCACTCCAACATGCTGGTGGACAACCTGGGCAACTCGCCGCTGGCCGCCAGCGATGCGCCGGGGTTGGCCAGGCGCATCCATGAGCAGGCCGTGGTGCTGACCTCGGCCGACCTTTACCTGTGCATGGCGCTGCTGGCACTGGCGCTGATCGTGCTGATTCCCTTTGTGCCTACCCGGATCTACCCGCCGCGTGCAGTGGCCTAGTCCCGTCGAGAGAGAAAGACATGACCTCAAGTAAAACTTCCAGACTCACCCTGATCGCCGTGGCGGTGATCGTCGTCGCCGGCCTGGCCTATGTGGCGCTGCCCGCGCTGTTCGGCAGCGGCGGCACGCAGTCCACCAACGATGCGTACGTCACGGCCGACTACACCGTGGTGGCGCCCAAGGTGTCGGGCTTCATCAAGGCGGTCCACGTCGAGGACAACCAGCAGGTCAAGGCCGGCCAGGTGCTGGCGCAGATCGACGACCGTGACTTCCAGGCGGCGCTGGCCGCCGCCGACGCGCAGTTGCTGATGTCCCGCGCGCAGTACCAGAACGCCCGCGCCACCCTCGAACGCCAGGCTTCGCTGATTGCCCAGGCCCAGGCCACGGTGGCTGCCGACGAGGCGGCGCTGGCGTTCGCCAACCATGAACTGACCCGTCACACCCGCCTGGCCGAGCAGGGCGCCGGCACCGTGCAGAACGCCCAGCAGGCGCGCAGCCGGGTCGATCAGGCCCAGGCACGCCTGGCCAACACCCGTGCGGCGCTGGCCGCGGCACGCAAGCAGGTGGACATTCTCACCGCGCAGGTGGAGGCGGCCCAGGGCGGCCTCAAGCATGCCGAGGCCGCGCTGGACCGTGCCCGCCTGGACCTGTCCTACACGCAGATCGTCGCACCCATCGACGGCATGGTCGGCGAGCGCGCCGTGCGCGTGGGCGCTTACGTCAACCCGGGCGCACGGCTGCTCTCGGTGGTGCCGCTGGCACAGGCCTACGTGGTCGGCAACTTCCAGGAAACCCAGCTGACCCACGTGCAGCCAGGCCAGGCAGTGCTGGTGAGCGTGGATACCTTTGCCGGTGAACAGCTGCGCGGCCATGTGCAGAGCGTGGCCCCGGCCACCGGCCTGACCTTTGCCGCAGTCAAGCCGGACAACGCCACCGGCAACTTCACCAAGGTGGTGCAGCGCATCCCGGTGAAGATCGTGCTCGACGCCGACCAGCCATTGCTCAGCCGCCTGCGCGTGGGCATGTCGGTGATCGCCAGGATCGATACCCAGAGCCCGGCCAGGGCCCAGGCCGGCAACGAGGTCAGCGCTCGATGAACTTCGCACAGGCTACTTCGCCCTTGCTGCTGGGCGCCACGCTGACCCTCGGCGCCTGCAGCCTGGGCCCCGATTTCGAAGCGCCGCGCTCCACCGCGCCGTCGGCCTGGCCGACCCTGCAGGACAAGGCCGGCCCCAGCCAGCCCGAGGCGACACCGCTGCAGGCGCGCTGGTGGGAGCAGTTCAACGATGCGCAGCTGTCGTCACTGGTGCAGCGCGCGGTCGAACGCAACCTGGACCTGCAGGTGGCCACCGCCCGGCTGATGCAGAGCCGCGCGGTGCGCAGCAGCATTGCCTCCGAGCAGTACCCGTCGGTCGACCTGAACGGCAACTACAGCCGCGCCCGCAACAGCGAGGATGGCCTCAACGACCCGTCCGGCAAGAACGGCAAGTCGGCCTTCAACCTGTGGCAGGGCGACTTCACCGCTGCCTGGGAACTGGACCTGTGGGGCCGGGTGCGGCGTGAGGTGGAGGCCGCCGACGCCAGCGTCGAGGTGGCCGAAAACGACCGCCAGGGCGTGCTGCTGTCTTTGCTGGCCGAGACCGCCCACGACTATATCCAGCTGCGTGCGGTGCAGAGCACCCTGGCGGTGATCCGCGAGAACCTCGACGTGTCGCGCCACAGCCTGCGCCTGTCGCAGATGCGCCTGAACGATGGCGTGGCGACCAACCTCGACGTGGCCCAGGCCAAGGCGCAGGTGGCGTCCATCGAGGCGCGCCTGCCCACCCTGGAAGACCGCCAGGCGCAACTGATCAACGCCCTGAGCCTGCTGCTGGCCGAACCGCCACGCAGCCTGCAGAACGAACTGCTGCAACCGGCACCGATGCCGCAGACCGCGCAGCGCTTTGCCATGGGCCTGCCCTCGGAACTGGCCGAGCGGCGCCCCGACATCCGCCAGGCGCAGGCGCAACTGCACGCCGCCACGGCCAGCATCGGGGTGGCCAAGGCAAACTTCTACCCGAGCATCCGCCTGTCGGGCAGCGCGGGGTTCCAGTCGCTGCAACTGTCGGACTTCGGCAACTGGAGTTCGCGCCGGTTTGCCATCGGCCCGCAGTTGAGCCTGCCGATCTTCGAGGGCGGGCGCCTGACCGGCGTGCTCAAGCTGCGCGAGGCGCAGCAGCAGGAAGCGGCTGTGCAGTACCAGCAGGTGGTGCTGCGCGCCTGGCACGAGATCGACGATGTGCTGCGCCTGTACAACGCCAGCCAGCTGCGCCGCGACCTGCTCGACGAAGCGGTGCGCCAGAGCCGGGTGGCGCTGGACACCGCGCGCAACCAGTACGTGGAGGGCGCGGTCGACTTCCTCAACGTGCTGACCGTGCAGAGCGCCTTGCTGGCCAACCAGGAGCAGTGGGTCGAAAGCTCGGCGGCGGTGTCGCTGGCCATGGTCGGCCTGTACAAATCCCTGGGCGGGGGCTGGCAGTCATTTGCCCCACCGGCCCAGGCCAGCGCTGAACTCGATCGAGGGCAGCGGTCAAAGCACCCATGAGGCCTGCGCCGGCCGTGCCCCGGCCCGGCCGGCGCCGGGCCGGGGGTGACATGTCATCCAGAAAAGGGCGCAGGTATG
>NZ_JASCPN010000067.1:0-29418 GCF_029960155.1 Pseudomonas sp. PS01300
GGGCAGCGCAACGCTGCCCCGGCGCCCAGTGCGTCGCCTTTCGCCCCCCAAGGATCGCTACAAGGATTGCCATGACCCAGCCCAAGTCCAAACACAACACCCAGCCCGACGCCGTTGAACCTTCGCGCATCCGCGAGGGCCTGCCCTTCCCCCTGGGCGCCACCTGGGACGGCCTGGGTGTGAACTTCGCACTGTTCTCGGCCAACGCCACCAAGGTCGAACTGTGCCTGTTCGACGCCAGCGGCGAACATGAGCTCGAGCGCATCGAACTGCCCGAGTACACCGACGAGATCTACCACGGCTACCTGCCCGACGCGCACCCGGGGCAGATCTACGGCTACCGCGTGTACGGCCCCTACGAGCCGCAGAACGGGCACCGTTTCAACCCCAACAAGCTGCTGATCGACCCGTATGCCAAGCAGTTGGTCGGCGAGCTGCGCTGGTCCGAGGCCTTGTTCGGCTACACCATCGGCCACCCCGATGGCGACCTCAGTTTCGACGAGCGCGACAGTGCGCCGTTCGTGCCCAAGTGCAAGGTCATCGACCCGGCCTACACCTGGGGCCGCGACCAGCGCGTGGGCGTGCCGTGGGACCGTACCGTGTTCTACGAAGCGCACGTGCGCGGCATCAGCATGCGTCACCCGGCGGTGCCGGAAGCGGCGCGCGGTACCTTCGCCGGGCTGATGAACGACGAGCTGCTGGGGCACATCAAGGGCCTGGGCGTCAGCTCCATCGAGCTGCTGCCGATCCACGCCTTCGTCAACGACCAGCACCTGCTGCAAAAGGGCCTGAACAACTACTGGGGCTACAACAGCATCGCCTTCTTCGCGCCCCACCCGCGCTACCTGGCCAACGGCAAGATCGCCGAGTTCAAGGAGATGGTCGCGCACCTGCACGACGCCGGCCTGGAGGTGATTCTGGACGTGGTCTACAACCACACCGCCGAAGGCAACGAGCAGGGCCCCACACTGTCGATGCGCGGTATCGACAACGCCTCGTACTACCGCCTGATGCCCGACGACAAGCGCTACTACATCAACGACTCGGGCACCGGCAACACCCTGGACCTGAGCCATCCCTGCGTACTGCAACTGGTCACCGACTCGCTGCGCTACTGGGCAGGCGAGATGCACGTTGATGGCTTTCGCTTCGACCTGGCGACCATCCTGGGCCGCTACCACGAAGGCTTCGACGAGCGGCACAGCTTTCTGGTGGCCTGTCGCCAGGACCCGCTGCTGAGCCAGGTCAAGCTGATTGCCGAACCCTGGGACTGCGGCCCCGGTGGCTACCAGGTGGGCAACTTCGCGCCGGGCTGGGCCGAATGGAACGACCGCTTTCGCGACACCGTGCGCGCCTTCTGGAAAGGCGACGAAGGCCAGCTGGCCGACTTTGCCGCGCGCATGACCGCCTCCGGCGAGCTGTTCAACCGCCGCGGCCGGCGCCCCTATGCCTCGGTCAACTTCATCACCGCCCACGACGGCTTCACCCTGCGCGACCTGGTGTCGTACAACGACAAGCACAACGAGGACAACGACGAGAACAACCAGGACGGCAGCAACAACAACATCTCCTGGAACCACGGGGTCGAGGGGCCCACCGACGACCCCGAGATCAACAGCCTGCGCCAGCGCCAGATGCGCAACTTCTTCGCCACCCTGCTGCTGGCCCAGGGCACGCCGATGATCGTGGCCGGCGACGAGTTCAGCCGCACCCAGCACGGCAACAACAACGCCTACTGCCAGGACAGCGAGATCGGCTGGATCAACTGGGACCTAGACGAGCAAGGCAGCGCCCTGCTCAAGTTCGTCAAGCGCCTGACCAAGCTGCGCCTGGCCTACCCGATCCTGCGCCGCAGCCGCTTCCTGGTGGGCGACTACAACGAGGCGATCGGGGTCAAGGACGTGACCTGGCTGGCGCCGGACGCCAGCGAGATGAGCGTGGAACAGTGGGAAGACCCGCAAGGGCGTTGCCTGGGCATGCTCATGGACGGGCGCGCGCAGGTCAGCGGCATCCTGCGCCCGGGGGCAGACGCCACCTTGCTGCTGATCGTCAACGCGCACCACGACGGCGTGGACTTCACCCTGCCCGACGTGCCCGAGGGCGAGTACTGGAACTGCCTGATCGACACCGACCGGCCGCAGCTGCGCAAGGCCCAGCGCCTGGAATTCGGCAGCGTGTTCAACGTCACCGGACGCTCGTTGCTGCTGTTGGAACTGCAACGGGACGAGGACGCCTGACGCTTTAGCAATCATTCGAAATAGCCAGCCGCGTTGTCATTCGCAACGCGGCTATGCCCAATCAGGAACCGCTATTTTTCAACCGCTTACCCCCTCCAACACGGCCATCACAAAATAATCACACTATCTTGACGCCTGCCTGCGACTCTCCTTAGCTACACCTAGAACCACCGTGTTCAACTTCATTCCGGGCCTCTGGCACGCGGCTTTGCGCGCGCCATGGGGCAGGTTTGCTGGTTTGGGTCGCTCTCTGTTCCTGCCTTACAGCCCGTGACATCAGGCCAGACCTTTGGCTGTAACACACAGAGGAGATCGGCCATGAAAAGCGCACCCTGCCCTTCGGGGCTCGAGTATGTTTTCTACGCACTGTCGACGTCGCTGCTGCTGGCAACCCCGCTGGAAAGCCTGGCGGCGGGGCTGGAAGACGACGACCCGATGTTCAACCCGGCACACGGCCTGGCGCTGCCGTCGCTGGTCCCGGCCAGCGTGTCGGGGCTGAGCCTGGGTACGCTGGGGGCGTTTTCCGAACGCCTGGCAGAGCGCACGGCGGTGTTCGGCGACGAAGGCATTGCCAGCCAGTGGGCGCAGTTCTTTCCCACCCCGGTCAGGACCGCCCCGCAACGCCTGGATGCCCCCAACCAGAACCTGCAGATCGCCCCCGACCTGTTCGTGCGGGAAACCGCCGGCGGCAACACCCACCGCGCCGGGATCTTCATGGGCCACAGCAACCTGCAGGGCGGCCTGGACAATCGCCGGCCACAGCTGGGCGACAAGCAGAACGCCGTGCGCCTGGAAGGGCAAAGCCTGGGCATGTACTGGAGCCTGCAGCATGACCAGGGCTGGCATGTGGATGCGGTGGCCATGGGCACCCGTTTCGACGCCAGCGGGCGCGGCAGCGACGGCGAACGGCTCGATGGCAACGGCCACGCGCTGACCTTCTCGGTGGAGGGCGGCTTCCCCATCGGCCTGGGCAAGCACTGGGTGATCGAGCCCCAGGCGCAGTTGATCAACCAGCAGTACTACCCCGGCAACGACGCCCAGGCCCAGACCCTGCAGGCCTATGACAGCCAGCCGAGCTGGACCGGCCGGGTGGGCGCGAAGCTGTCGGCCCGCTACGAGGTGCGCGGCATGCCCATCGAACCCTATGTGCGCACCAACGTGTGGTACGACTTCTCGAACGCCGACACGGTGAGCCTGGACAAGGTCGACAAGATCAGCAGCGGACGCAACGCCACCACCGTGGAGGTGGGCCTGGGCCTGGTGGCACGGGTGACGCCCAAGGTGGCGCTGTTTGTCAGTGCCGATTACAGCAGCGACGTGGACGACAACGACTTGAACGGGTTGATCGGCAACCTGGGGGTGCGTGTGCGCTGGTGAGCGGCGCTGAATGCATCGCGGGTCAGGCCCGCGATGCGACGCGCATACCCCCGTCAACCTGAGGTTGACAGCTTATGTATACTGGCCGGCCATGCCCTCGCCAAGGACACCCCAGCGCATGACCGAAAACAGCTTCGCCTTTCGCCTCAAGGAACTGCTCGAACACCACAAGCTGACGCTGCAGGCGGTAGGCACGGCCCTGGGGATCTCGCGCACCGCCGTGCACAAATGGACCCGCGGCGGCGAGATCGACTACGCCAACCTGCGCAAGCTGGCCGACTTTCTCAAGGTCAACTGGATCTGGCTGCGCTACGGCGAAGAAGCCCTGCAGGACGTGCAGCAGACCCAGGTGGTGGAGCTGCCGATGACCGACCTGCGCCGGCGCTACACCGCCGAGATCATGGAGAGCGAAACCCGCATGAAGCTGGCCCAGGAAGGCGCCCGCATCGTGACCTGGGAATGGAACCTGATCAGCGACGAACTCACCTACTCGCCCAACGTCGAGGCCGTGTACGGCTGGCAGGTGATCCGCAACGAAGACTTCTGGGTGCACCTGCCCCCCGAAGACGTCGAGATGCTGCAGGCGCTGTACAGCAAGACCCTGCTCGAAGGCGAAGGCTGCGAGTGCGACTTTCGCATCTATCGCCCCGACGGCGAGATGCGCTGGATCGCCTCCCGCGCCACGGTGGTGCGCGACAGCGCCGGGCGCGCGGTGAAGATGGTCGGCATCAGCATGGACAACACCGAGCGCAAGGTCGCCGAAGAGCAGTTGCGCAACAGCGAGGAACGTTTTCGCGCCATCTTCGAACTGGCCTGGGGCGCGCTGGCCTACATCGACCCGGACGGCACCTGGCAGCGGGTCAACGGCAGCTTCTGCGAGCTGCTGGGCTACAGCGCCGAAACGCTGTACGGCATGACCTTCCAGCAACTGACCCACCCCGACGACCTGGCCGCCAACCTGCAGTTGCTGCAGCGCCTGCTGGCCGGCGAGATCGAGCGCTACGAAGTGGAAAAGCGCGTGCGCCACAAGCAGGGCCACTACATCTGGGTACGTGCACGTACCGCCCTGCAGCGCCGCCAGGACGGCCAGCCGCAGCATCTGATCAGCGTGTTCGAGGACATCGGCGCCGAACGCCAGGAACGCGAACGCCTGCAGGCACGTATCGAGGCGCTTGAAGCACAGCGCGGGGCTTCGCAGGCATGAGCCGCTTCGTGGGGGTGTTTCACCTGCGAAGCCGGCATGCCGTGGACAGGGGCTTCAAGGTGCACGCGCTACACAGCGACAATCATGCCGATGCGCACCTTGAAGCGGGCGACATACGCAATGAACAGGGCTACCAGGACGATCAGACCTGCGACTTCACCGTGATCGAGATTGCCAGCACTGCCCAGGCGCCCCGGCGCCTGAGCTGGCTGGAGCGCATCACGGGCAAGCTGCATGCATGACCCCATCCCTGATCTGACTGCGGGGCACATGAGCCGCTTTGTCGCTGTGTTTCACCACTGGCATATCACCAAACGCAACCTTGGCTTCGAGGTGCACAGCCTGGCAGGTCGCGATCAGGCACAGGCGCACCGCGAAGCCTGCGCACGGTTGGCCGATCAGGAAGTGAGCGATATCGTGCGCTGCGCCTTCACCCTGGTTGAGATCGGCGCGCATGAACACGTTGCGCGCCCGCTGAGCTGGCGCGAGCGCATCACCGGGCGTTTCGAGGGGCGTGGCTAGAGGCAGGTGGCCAACGCCGCCATGCGCCGCTGGGCCAATGCATCGTCCTTGAGGGTGTAGAACTTGACCACCGTGCCGCCGGCTTCGGCGCGCACATCGGCGAAGTATTCGGCATCGCGTGTCGACACCGTGGCCCCGCCGTTGGGGCCGGCGTCGAGGTAGCCGCTGGCATCCACGCCGAAGACGGCTTCGTCCTGCCAACCGAACTGGATGCACTCGGCCACCAGCGGCTCGGCCTTGGCCGAGGTGAAGGTCTTGTGCGGTGCGCCCAGGCGAGCCTGGTTCATCGTCGACGAGGCGCATCCGGCCAGCACCAGTGCCGTACCCAATAGCATTGCTGCGCGCATGGTTGTCTCTCCCGTTGGTTGTGTGTCGGCAGCACCGGGCTCTTCGCTGGCCCTGCAGATGCTGGCCTTGCCAGCGAAGAGCCCTGGCCTGCTGATTGAAAAAGGAGCGACTGTAGCATTGCCCCGGCCCCCGGTGAGAGAATGCCGCGCAGAAAAACGGACCCTCCCCCCCTGTGCCAAGGAACAGCACCATCCGAATCCTCTCGCTCGCCCTCATCGTCTCTACCCTCGCCCTCACCAGCTGCGGCACCATGATGCGCGGTGGGTACTGCGCCGAATGTGCATCCCCAGGCATGTACCGGGGCGTGCGCAACAACTTCTCGTTCCTGTTCAGCGCCACCTCGGCGCAGTTCTGCTGGCCGCTGATCGTGTGCCCGCTGGCGTTTATCGTCACCGCGCCCGTGGATATCGTGATCGATACCGCGATGATCCCCGCCGACCTCTCGCGCTGAGTGCCAAACAATCGAATCCCTCTATAGGTTCATCGACAAGGTCGATTAGTCACAAATTAAGTAAGGGCATAAACTGCCCCCGAATGCGCGCAATTCACCCACGATAGAAAGGGTCTTGGCGCGCACCCTCTGTGACTAGCCTGCATACCACTTACCGATCCTGACGCTGATCTCGGCGGGCCTGCGCGTGCGCGGCCGATTCTGGAGCTCGTTTGTACAAGGAGATAACCATGGGACTGGGCAGAAGACAGTTCTTCAAGCTGTGCACCGTCGGCGCTGCCACCGCCACTGCGGCCAGCCTGGGCTTCGCCCCGGGCATGGCCCAGGCCACCCAATCACGCCAGTACAAGCTGCTGCGCGCCAAGGAAACCCGCAACAACTGCACCTACTGCTCGGTGGGTTGCGGCGTGCTGATGTACAGCCTTGGCGACGGCGCCAAGAACGCCAAGGCGCGTATCTTCCACATCGAAGGCGACCCCGATCACCCGGTCAGCCGCGGCTCGCTGTGCCCCAAGGGCGCGGGCCTGGTGGACTACATCCACAGCGAACAACGCCTGCTCTACCCCGAATACCGCGCCCCTGGCTCGGACAAATGGCAGCGCATCAGCTGGGATCACGCCATCGAGCGCATCGCACGCCTGATGAAGGACGACCGTGACGCCAACTTCATCGAGAAGAACGACAAGGGCACCACGGTCAACCGCTGGCTGAGCACCGGCATGCTGTGCAGCTCGGCCGCCAGCAGCGAAACCGGCTCGCTGGACCAGCGCTTCACCCGCGCCCTGGGCATCCTGGGCACCGACAGCCAGGCCCGCGTGTGCCACGCCCCTACCGTCTCGGCGCTGGCGCCGACCTTCGGGCGCGGCGCCATGACCAACAACTGGGTCGACATCAAGAACGCCAACGTGGTGCTGATCATGGGCGGCAACCCCGCCGAGGCGCACCCGGTGGGCTTCAAGTGGGTGATCGAGGCCAAGATCCGCAATGGCGCCAAGGTCATCGTGGTGGACCCGCGCTTCAACCGCAGCGCCGCCGTGGCCGACATCTACTCGCCGATTCGCGCCGGCTCCGACGTGACCTTCCTGATGGGCGTGGTCAACTACCTGATCACCCACGACAAGATCCAGCACGACTACGTGCGCGCCTACACCAACGCCAGCCTGATCGTGCGCGAGGACTACAGCTTCGACGACGGCCTGTTCAGCGGCTACGACCCGGCCAAGCGCAGTTACGATCGCAGCTCCTGGACCTACGAGCTGGACGCCGACGGCTTCGCCAGGCGCGACATGACCCTGAGCCACCCGCGCTGCGTGTGGAACCTGCTCAAGGCCCACGTCAGCCGCTACACCCCGGACATGGTCACCAACATCTGCGGCACGCCCAAGGCCGACTTCCTGCAGATCTGCGAGATCCTCGGCACCACCAGTGCCCCGGACAAGACCGCCACCTTCCTCTACGCCCTGGGCTGGACCCACCACACCAACGGCGCGCAGATGATCCGAGGCTCGGGCATGATCCAGCTGCTGCTGGGCAACATCGGAATGGCCGGTGGCGGGGTCAACGCCCTGCGCGGCCACTCCAACATCCAGGGCTACACCGACCTGGGCCTGCTCTCGCTGCGCCTGCCCGGCTACATGAACCTGCCATCGGATGCGCAGACCGACCTGGCCACCTACCTCAAGCAGACCACGCCCAGCGCGGTGCTGCCCGACCAGGTCAACTACTACAAGCACACCCCCAAGTTCTTCGTCAGCCTGATGAAGAGCCTGTGGGGCGACAAGGCCACCAAGGACAACGACTGGGGCTTCGACTGGCTGCCCAAGTGGGACGACAGCTACGACGTGCTCAACTACAGCAACCGCATGTACGAGGGCAAGGTCAACGGCTACATCGCCCAGGGCTTCAACCCGGTGGCGGCGTTCCCGGACAAGAACAAGGCCCAGGCCGCGCTGGAGAAACTCAAGTTCCTGGTGATCATCGACCCGCTGGCCACCGAGACCTCGAGCTTCTGGCAGAACCACGGCGAGGAGCACGACGTGGACACCGCGGCGATCCAGACCGAAGTGTTCCGCCTGCCCTCCTCCTGCTTTGCCGAGGAAGACGGCTCGATCGTCAACTCCGGGCGCTGGCTGCAATGGCACTGGGCCGGCGCTGCGCCGCCCGGCGAGGCCTGGCACGACGGCAAGATCCTCGGCCACCTGTTCCTGAAGATCCGCGAGCTGTACGAGAAGGAAGGCGGTGCCAACCCCGCGCCGATCCTCAACATGGCCTGGGACTACGCCGACCCGTTCGACCCCAAGCCCGAGGAAGTGGCCAAGGAATCCAACGGCCGCGCCCTGGCCGACCTGCACGACGAACAGGGCAACCTGATTCTGCGCAAGGGCCAGTTGCTCGACGACTTCTCGCAGCTGCGCGACGACGGCACCACTGCCAGCTTCAACTGGATCTTCGCCGGCTCCTGGACCGAAAAGGGCAACCAGATGGCACGGCGCGACAACGCCGACAGCGGCCTGGGTTGCACCCCGGGCTGGGCCTGGGCGTGGCCGCAGAACCGGCGCATTCTCTACAACCGCGCCTCGGCCGACCCCCAGGGCAAGCCGTGGGACCCCAAGCGCAAGCTGATTGGCTGGGACGGGGCGCGCTGGAGCGGCGTGGACGTGCCGGACTTCGCCGTCACCGCTGCACCGGGCAGCAACACCAACCCGTTCATCATGCTGCCTGAAGGCCTGGGCCGGCTGTTCTCGGTGGGCGCGATGAACGACGGGCCGTTCCCCGAACACTACGAGCCCACCGAAAGCCCGCTGGCGAACAACCCGCTGCACCCGAACGTGACCTACAGCCCCACCGCGCGGGTGTACGAAAGCGATCGCAAGCGCATGGGCAGCCGTGAGCAGTTCCCGTATGTGGCCACCACCTACTCGATCACCGAGCTGTTCCGCCACTGGACCAAGCATGCGCGGCTCAACGCCATCGTGCAGCCCGAGCAGTTCATCGAGATCGGCGAGAAGCTGGCCGCCGACAAGGGCATCGTGCAGGGCGACCTGGTGCGCGTCAGCACCCAGCGTGGCTACATCAAGGCCAAGGCCGTGGTGACCAAGCGCATCCGCCGCCTGGCCATCGACGGGCAGGACGTCGACACCATCGGCATCCCCTGCCACTGGGGCTATGAAGGCACCACGCGCAAGGGCTTTCTGGCCAATACCCTGACCCCGGGGGTGGGCGATTCCAATACCCACACGCCGGAATACAAGGCGTTTCTCGTGAACATCGAAAAGGCCTGAGGGAGCGAACTTCATGTCCATGCAATCCCAAGACATCATCAAGCGCTCGGCCACCAACGTGCTGACCCCGGCGCCGCGTGCGCGCGACCACCAGGCCGAAGTGGCCAAGCTGATCGACGTGAGCATCTGCATCGGCTGCAAGGCCTGCCAGGTGGCCTGCAACGAGTGGAACGACCTGCGCGACGAGGTCGGCCACAACGTCGGCGTGTACGACAACCCGGCCGACCTGTCGGCCGAAACCTGGACGCTGATGCGCTTCGATGAAGTCGAAGATGAAAGCGGCAAGCTCGAATGGCTGATCCGCAAGGACGGCTGCATGCACTGCGCCGACCCGGGCTGCCTGAAGGCCTGCCCGCAACCGGGGGCGATCATCCAGTACGCCAACGGCATCGTCGACTTCCAGTCCGACCACTGCATCGGCTGCGGCTACTGCATCGCCGGCTGCCCGTTCGATGTGCCGCGCATCAGCAAGAAGGACAACAAGGCCTACAAGTGCACCCTGTGCGTGGACCGCGTGTCGGTCGGCCAGGAGCCGGCCTGCGTCAAGACCTGCCCCACCGGGGCGATCAACTTCGGCAGCAAGCAGGACATGCTGCACCAGGCCAGCGAGCGCGTGACCGAGTTGCAGGGCCGCGGCTTTGCCGGCGCCGGCATCTACGACCCGCAGGGCGTGGGCGGCACCCACGTGGTGTACGTGCTGCAGCACGCCGACAAGCCGCACCTGTACCACAAGCTGCCCACCGACCCGCGCATCAGCAGCGCCATCCATGGCTGGAAGGGCTGGCTCAAGCCGGTGGCGGCCGTGGCCTTCTTCGCTACCCTGGCCGGCACCCTGTTCCACTATGTGGGCGTGGGGCCGAACGAGGTCGAGGAAGCCGACGAGAAACACGAGGAGGACACCCACGCATGAACAAGGACAAACTGATCCTGCGCACCCGCTTCATCGAGCGTGCCAGCCACTGGGTAATGGTGCTGTGCTTCCTTGCCGTGGCCCTGTCGGGGCTGTCGTGGTTCTTCCCGTCGCTCAACGGGCTCAACGCCGTGTTCGGCACCCCGCAGCTGGCGCGCATCCTGCACCCGTTCTTCGGGGTGGTGGTGTTCCTGCTGCTGGCGTTCCTGTTCGTGCGCTTCGTCAAGTACAACCTGCCCGAGCGTGAAGACCTCGCGTGGTTCAGGAACGTGCGCCAGGTGCTGGCCGGCGAGCACGAGCCGGCGCTGCAGATCGGCAAGTACAACGCCGGGCAGAAGATCCTGTTCTGGGGAATCATGGGCCTGATCAGCGTGCTGCTGGTCAGTGGCGTGGTGATCTGGCGGCCGTACTTCGCGCCGTGGTTCAGCATCCCGTCGATTCGCATCGGCCTGCTGGTACACGCCATTACCGGCATCTGCCTGATCCTGCTGATCATCGGCCATGCGTACCTGGCGTTCTGGGTCAAGGGTTCGATTCGCGGCATGGTCACCGGGTATGTGAGCCGCAGCTGGGCCAAGACCCACCATGATCGCTGGTACCGACAGATCAGCAACAAGCAGAGCGGGAGTGGCAAGCAGCAATGAACAGCATCCAGATGACCCCTGCCGAGCAGCGTAGCGCCGGCGTTGGCGAAATACCTGCCGTGCTGCTGCCGACCCTGGGCGAGCGCTACCGCCAGCGCGCCACGCGCCTGCGTCAGCTGGCCGAGGGGCACCCGATGGCCGACTACCTGCGGTTCGTGGCACAGGTGGCCGATGCCCAGCAGCAATTGCTCGAACGCCTGCCGCTACCGGCAACGCTGGTGAGCAGCCTGGCCGGGCGGGTAGCCGCCGGCAAGGCGCCGCTGGCCTGGGCCAGCCTGCCGCGCGATGCCTACTGGCAGCAACTGTTGCGCGGGCTTGGCGAGCACATCGAGCACGCCACCCTGCAGGGCCTGTGCGCGCAGGGCGAGGCCGCCCTGGACGTGGCGGCCGATGCGTTGCTGGCAGGCCGCTTCAGCGAGATCGACAGCGGTCAGGCGCTGTTCCTGTGGGCGGCCCTGTCGCTGTACTTCACCCAGCTGGCGGCGCACCTGCCCGCCATCGGCAATGCCGGCGTGGGCGAGCAGCGCCAGCATTGCCCGGTGTGCACCGGGGCGCCGGTGGCCAGCGTGATCATGACCGGTGCCCAGGCCGGGCTGCGCTACCTGCACTGCGGGTTGTGCGAGAGCCGCTGGCACATGGTGCGGCTCAAGTGCAGCAACTGCGAAGAGACCGGCAGCCTGGACTACTGGTCGCTGGATACCCATGAAACCGCGATCAAGGCCGAGAGCTGCGACGACTGCCACAGCTACCTGAAGGTGTTCTACCCCGAGCACGAGCGCGACCTTGAGCTGGTGGCCGATGACCTGGCCTCGATCGCGCTGGATGCCGAGGTGGAGCGCCAGGGGTTCGATCGCAGCGGTGTGAACCCGTTTCTGTTCCCGGGCTAGAGCGGGTACTGCATCAGCCAGTGTGATTTGCCCCAGGCCTGGAACTGCTCGAGGTACTGCCACCCCCGCTTGTGGTAGTACTCGGCGCGGTCGTGGGTGTGCAGGTAGAGGTGCGTGTGCCCCAGGGCCCTGGCCTTGGTGCAGATGCCCTCGATCAGCGTTTCGGCCAGGCCTTGGCCGCGGGCTTGCGGGCTGACGAACACGCAGGCCAGCCAGGGGCTCAGGTCGGGCCGCAGGGGCAGGTCGTCGCGGGCCAGTGAAGCGCTGCCCAGCAGGTTGCCGTCATCCAGCGCCAACAGGCTGTACAGGCTGCCGTCAGCCTGGCCATGGGCGAACTCCTGTTGCCATTGGGCCAGCGGTACATCGGCGTATTCGTAGGCGAACTGCTCGTGCAGCCAGCGGGCCAGGGTATCGCTGTGGTGTGGGTGGTTGCTGAGCCAGTCGATCATGGGTGTGCTCTGGGCGTTGGGGGATGCAAAGGTACACCGAATTGGATGAGGGGTGTGGCCACCTGCATCTACACTTGTCAGTGCCACCGCACCTTCCCGGAGGACCGCGCCATGCCCCACTCTGACGTCCTGATCATCGGCGCCGGGCCCACCGGCCTGGTCCTGGCCCTGTGGCTGAGCAAGCTGGGCATCTCGGTACGTATCCTCGACAGGACCAGCGCCGCCGGCACCACCTCCCGCGCGCTCGCCGTGCAAGCCCGCACCCTGGAGCTGTACCGCCAGCTGGACCTGGCCGACGCGGTCGTTGGCGCCGGCCACCAGGTGCCCGCCGCCAACCTCTGGGTCAAGGGCGAGCCCGCCGCACGCCTGCCTTTGGACAGCATCGGCGCCAACCTCACGCCCTACCCCTTTCTCGAAATCTACCCGCAGGACCAGCACGAGAACCTGCTGATCGAGCGCCTGCGCGGCCTTGGCGTGGAGGTCGAACGCAGCACCGAACTGCTCGGTTTCACCCAGCACGACACCACCGTCAGCGCACGCCTGCGCCTGCCCGACGGCAGCGAGCAAGACTGCGAGACGCATTACCTGGCCGGCTGCGACGGCGCCCATTCGGCCGTGCGCAACGGCCTGCATGTCGACTTCCCCGGCGGCACCTACCAGCAGCTGTTCTACGTGGCCGACGTGGATGCCAGCGGCCCGCCCATGAACGGCGAGCTGCACGTGGACCTGGACGAGGCGGACTTTCTGGCGGTGTTCCCGCTGGCCGGCACAGGCCGCGCGCGGTTGATCGGCACGGTGCGCGACGCACGCGCCGAACACCCCGAGCAACTGCGTTTCGAGGATGTCAGCCAACGTGCCATCGAGCACCTGCAACTGCAGGTGCTCAAGGTCAACTGGTTTTCCACCTACCGCGTACACCATCGCGTGGCCGGGCATTTCCGCCAGCAGCGCGCCTTCCTGCTCGGCGACGCCGCGCACGTGCACAGCCCGGCCGGCGGCCAGGGCATGAACACCGGCATCGGCGATGCAATCAACCTGGCCTGGAAGCTGTGCAGCGTACTCAAGGGCAAGGCCCACGACGACCTGCTCGACAGCTACCCGGTCGAGCGCATGGCCTTCGCCCGGCGCCTGGTGGCCACCACCGACCAGGTGTTCACCTTCGCTACCGCCGATGGCAGCATCGCCAACCTGTTGCGTACGCGCCTGGCACCGGTGCTGATACCGCGCATGGCGGCATTCGCCAAGGCGCGCAGCCTGCTGTTTCGCACGGTCTCGCAACTGGGCCTGAACTACCGCCTGATGCCGCTGAGCTTCGGCAGCGCCGGCCATGTGCAGGGCGGCGACCGCCTGCCCTGGGTGGTGACGCAGGAACACGACAATTTCAGCGCGCTGTCGCACCTGGGCTGGCAGGTGCACGTGTACGGCCTGGCCAGCAAGGAACTGAGTGCCTGGTGCGCCGCACGCCAGCTGCCACTGCAGGTTTACCCCTGGTCGGCCGCCTGCACGGCCGCCGGCCTGGCACGCAACGCGCTGTACCTGCTGCGCCCCGACAGCTACGTGGCGCTGGCCGAACCCTCGGCCTCCACCGCCGCCGTGGAGCGCTACTTCAGCGAGCGGGGCCTGCACCCCTGGTGAGGTGCTTACGCCGGTTTGTCGGCGCCCAGCACCCCGGCATAGCGGTAGGTGGTCACGCAACACAGCACCAGGCCGCTGACCGCGACCGCGCCGCCCACCAGGCCGATGTCGCCAAGGCCCATGTGGGTGCTGACCAGGCTGCCCAGCAACGCCCCGCCACCGATGCCCACGTTGTACAGCCCGGAGAACATGGCCATGGCCACGTCGGTGGCATCGGAAGCCAGCACCAGTACCTTCGATTGCAGGGCCAGGCTGAAACACATGATCGCCATGCCCCATACCATGCTCAGCGCGCAGAGCAGGGTCGGGTTGACTGCCAGCGGGGCCAGCAGCAACAGGCTCAGGGCGATGGCGCCGATGGCGCCAATCGCGAACCCCCGCGGGAAACGCTCGCTGTAGCGACTGAACAGGATCGAGCCGAAGATGCCCGCCCCGCCATACAGCAACAGCAGGATGGTGGTCATTTCGCCGCTCATCGCCGCGACCTGCTGGCTGAACGGCTCGATGTAGCTGTAGGCGGTGAACTGCGCGGTGATGCCCAGCACCACCAACGCATACACCGAGAGCAGCGCCGGCCGCTTGAGCAGCATCGGCAGGCTGCGCAGCGAACCGGAGTTCTGGCTGGGCAGGCGCGGCAGCGAGCGCATCAGCCACAGCAAAGTCAGTACCGAGACCCCGGCGATGCCCATGAAAGTGGTGCGCCAGCCCAGCGCCTCGCCCACCACTCGCCCCAGCGGAATGCCCAGCACCATGGCCAGGGTGGTGCCGGTGGCCAGCACCCCGAGAGCCTTGGCCTGCTTGCCCGGCGGCGCCACCCGCACCGCCAGCGACGCGGTGATGGCCCAGAACACCGCGTGGGCCAGTGCGATACCGATGCGGCTGAACAGCAGCATGCCGAAGCTGGTGGCCATGCTCGACAGCACATGGCTGGCAATGAACAGCACGAACAGGAACGCCAGCAGCTTGCGCCGCTCGATGTTGCGGGTCATCAGCATCATCGGCAGCGAGGCCAGCGACACCACCCAGGCATAGATGGTCAGCATCAACCCGACCTGGGCGGTGGGCATGTCGAAGCTGCGGCCGATATCGCTGAGCAGGGCCACCGGCACGAACTCGGTGGTGTTGAAGATGAATGCAGCCAGGGCCAGCGCGAAAACGCTGAGCCAGCTGCCATTACGGGTATCTGCGGGGTTGTTCATCGGACGGGGCAAGGCTCCGGGGCGGGCGCGTCAGACGCGACCCTGGGTTCAATGAAACCTGCGCGGCAAAAGGCGCGCAGGCAAAAGCCACCCCTGGGCCGGCGGCCTGGGTGTTGCGCTGCAGAAGGTTGTTATAGGTAGGTGCGGGTCGCAGGCCCGATGGTACGTCATGCGTCGGGGGGGCGACAATAACGCTCGCCGCGCCGCGCCGGCCCCACCGATGAAACTTGCCACGGACATGCAGTGTCTTTGTCATGAGCCCGTAGTAGTGCAAAGCCTGACAAGGGCTGCAGCATTGTCCGATGGTCAGGGTTTACCGACACACGCCTAATCGGGGTCCCTTGAGTACCGGATCTGCCAGGAGGCCGTATGCGCCTAGTTTCGCAACTGCTCCAACGTCTCAGACAAAAAGGCCTGCGTCGCGCCTTGCGCCCGCTGTGGCAACGCCACGTGTTCCAGCACTGGCAACTGGTGTGGCTGGACCGCGACCCGTTGGCCAGGGTGCCTCGACAACGCACGCGCCCCTGCCCTCCCGTGCGGCTCGTCCAGATCACCCCGAGCAACACCGACGCGTTCGCGCGCCATTTCCCCGGCCAGTTGCAGGCCATGAACGACCTAGCACGCGAAGGCCACACCGGCCACATGTACCTGGACGAAGCCGGTGACGCGGTGGCGATGGTGTGGGCCAGCACCCGTGACTATCACGACCGGCACTACTACGGCTGCACCTTCCCGGTACAGCCCGGCGAATACTTCCAGTTCGCCGGCGAAGTCGAGCGCGCCTACTTCGGCACCGGCCTGTCCACGCGGGTACAGACCGAGCTGTGGGAGGCCATGCTCGCCAAAGGCTGCACGCGCATCGTGGTGGTGGTGGCGCGGGACAACGCACAGGCAGTCAAGATGCACCTGCACCTGGACTACCACGAACAGGGTCGCATCACCCACGCGTACAGGTTCTTCGGGCGCTGGTACTTCTCCCGCGTGACCCACTACAGCGGCTCGCGCCTGGCCCACCTGGCCCCGCGGGCCAGACGCAAGGCCGACAGCGAGCCGGCGCCGCAGCTGCACGACACCGACGCCTGAGCGCCTACGCCCCGGGTTGCAAGGTCATGCAGCGCGCATGACCTTCAGCTTACCGGGGCTGTAGAGAAGGCCGATGGCATGCAACTGCCGGTGGACGCCTAATCGGAGCTCCTGGAATAGAACCTGTCGGAGTTCTCATGCAATTGATCGAAATCGCCCACCAGCGCATCAGACAAAAAGGCTTGCTGCGTGCGCTTCGCCCGCTGTGGCGCCGCTACATCTTCTCGCACTGGCAACTGGTGTGGTTGCAGCGCAGCCCCCTTGCGCCCGTCGCCGCGCAACGCAGGCGCACCTGCCCGCCAGTGCACCTGGTAGTGATAACACCCCACAATACCGAGGCCTTCAGCCGTTACTTCCCTGGCCAGGTGCAGGCCATGACCGACCTCGCCGAACAGGGCCACACCGGCCACATGTACGTGGACAGCCACGGCAACGCGGTGGCGATGGTGTGGGCCAGCACCCGCGATTACCACGACCGCCATTACTACGGCTGCACCTTCCCGGTGCAGCCGGGCGAATACTTCCAGTTTGCCGGGGAAGTCGACCGCGCCTACTTCGGTACGGGCCTGTCGACCCAGGCCCAGCTTGACCTGTGGTCCGCCATGCTGGCCAAGGGGTGTACGCGCATCGTCAATGTGGTGGCGCTGGACAACGTGCAGGCGGTGAAGATGCACCTGCAGCTGGATTATCAGGAACAGGGTCGCATCACCCACGCCTACAGAGTGTTCGGTTGCTGGCGGTTCTCGCGCACCACCCACTACAGCGGCAAGCGCCTCGCTCACCTGGCGCCGCGGGCCCGGCCACGGGCCCCTGACACCTTCATCGCCTGAGCAGAACCGCGCCTTGATTCAGGCGCCATTAAATCGTCAAAAAAGCGTCAGACCTTTCCGATCAACTGCTCTATGCCGGTAACCTCCGGTGTAGAGCGGTTCACCCTTGTTACACATATTTTGAAACAACCGCTGCGATGGCTTTTTGACACGCCGTCAAAACGCTGGGCTATACCATGAAAAAGATTTCATCAAACCCACCGTTTCATCCGCCCTATCCGGCAAGGAGGCACCATGGGTGCTTTGCAGAACGTGCGCGACAAGATCAGAAGAAAAGGCCTTCGCCGCGTCGCCAGAACCCTCTGGGAACGCCATGTGTTCTATCACTGGGAACTGCTGTGGATGGAGCGCGACCTGGTCAGTGCGGTACCGCCGCACAACCTGCGACCGCACAAGCCGGTGCGCCTGGTGACCATCACCGAGGACAACGCCGTCGCCTTTGCCCGCCACTTCGGCGACCGTGTGCAAACCATGGCCGAGCTGGCCCGCGAAGGCCACACCGGGCACATGTACCTGGACGATGCCGACAATGCGGTGGCGTTCATCTGGGGCAGCAAGCGCGACTACCTGGACCGTCACTATTACGGCTGCACCTTCCCGGTCAAGGAGGGCGAGTTCTTCGAGTTCGGCGGCGAGATGACCCCGTCGTACTTCGGCACCAGGCTGTCGGTGGATGCCCAGGTCAACCTGTGGGCGGCCATGCAGGCCCAGGGCTGCAACAAGGTGGTGGACGTGGTCGAGACGCACAACGTACCGGCCATGAAGCTGCATCTGCGCATGGGTTATCACGAACAGGGGCGCGTGGCGCACGTGTACTGCCTGTTCGGGCGCTGGAAGTTCTTCCGCGAGACCACCTACAGCGGTTCACGCCTGGAACAGCTGCGCAAGCCGCGGGCAGTCAAGACAGCCGCCGCACCGGCATGAACCTGCCAGCCCCTGCGCCCGCGCTGCGGGTGCAGGGGCCTGCTCGACACCCCTGCTCAACCCCGCATCTACCCGCCCTGCGCGGCGCTTGACCGTACCTGGAGCGCATGCAAGCATCCGCCGGCCATGACGCCCACGAATGCAGTTCAGAGACGAATGCCCCGGGATGAAGATTCCATTGCAGATCCACGCATTGAAGACGCTCGCCTGGCAGGCCGGGTGCTGCACGGAACGACGATGGCGCGAGAGAGTCTAGGCATTGGCATTACCAATGCCTGCTCACTGCCGACATGAGACCCCGACCATGAATGCCCCCGCCTCCCCTGCGCCCGAAACCGGCCGCTGCCAACGCCTCAAGGCCGCCAGCCGCCGCGAGCACGACAGTGTCGATACGCTGGTGCTGGGCGTTCGACCGTTCGAGAGCCGCGAGCGCTATGCATTGTTTCTGCAGGTGCAGCACCGCTTTCATGGCAGCCTTCAAGCCTTGTATGGCGATGCGCAGTTGAACCGCACATTGCCCGGGCTGGCGGCGCTGTCGCGGTTCGAGGCAGTGCAGGCCGACCTGCGCGACCTTGGCCTGCCGGTGCCCGGTGTACCGGCCCCTGTGCAGCTGTCTGCGCCAGCTGAAGCACTGGGCTGGCTGTACTGCAGCGAGGGCTCGAACCTGGGGGCGGCGTTTCTGTTCAGGCAGACCCAGCAACTGGGGCTGGACGCGGAGCGTGGCGCCCGGCATCTGGCGCCGCACCCGGACGGGCGTGCGCTGCAGTGGCGCCAGTTCGTGGGGTTGATCGATGCACTGGTGCTGAGTGAGGAACAGGAGCGCCAGGCGGTGGATGGGGCGCTGGCGGCGTTCGAGTTCTATCGCAGCAGCGTGCGCGACATTTTCGGCTGAGGCCTGTGGCGACGTCTTCGCCGGCTCCTGCAGGGGTCACGATGATCCTGCAGGAGCCGGCCTTGCCGGCGATCGAGTGCGCAGCGCTCGCTAACCCTGGTCGGTCATCGCCTGCGGCTGATGCTCGATACGCGCCCGCTTGCGGTAGAACGCGATGCCCAGGATCAACGCCGTCACCGCCGCCGTCATCAAGGTCTCGTAGCGGTAGTCGGGGCTGAACAGCATGTAGCCCAGCACCAGCGAAATCACCACGATCACCAGCCAGGTCAGCCACGGGAACAGCCACATCTTGAACGCCAGCTCGGTGCCCTCGCGCTCGACGATGGCACGCATGCGCAGTTGCGACACGGCGATCACCAGGTACACCAGCAGCGCGATGGCCCCGGTGGTCGACAGCAGGAAGCCGAACACCTTGCCCGGGAAGGCGAAGTTCACGAAGCAACCGACAAACCCGGCCAGGGTCGACAGCAGCACAGCCACAGTGGGCACGCCACTGCCGGAAATACGCTTGGTCAGCGGGTGCGCCTCACCCCGTGTGCCCAGCGAATAGAGCATGCGCGAAGCGGTATACAGCCCCGAGTTCATGCAACTGGTCACCGCCACCAGCACCACCACGTCGATCAGGAACTTGGCACCCGGCACGTTGAGGATTTCCAGCGCGCGCTGGAACGAACCCACCTGCAGCAGGCGCGGGTCATTCCACGGCACCAGCGCGACAATGAAGAAGATCGAGAACACGTAGAAGATCGCGATGCGGTACACCACCAGGTTGGTGGCGCGGCGGATCTTGTCTTTCGGGTTGGCGGTTTCGTCGGCGGCAATGGTGACGATCTCGGCACCGAAGAACGAGAAGATGGTCACCAGCACGCCGGCCAGCACGGCGCCGAAGCCGTTGGGCATGAAGCCGCCATTGGACCACAGGTTCTCGACGCCCGAGGTCTGCGCAAGCGGCCATACACCGCTCACCCCCATCAGGCACACCACCAAAAAGCCTATGATCGCCACCACCTTGACCAGGGCGAACCAGTACTCGAACTTGCCGAAGTTCTTCACGCTGATCAGGTTGCTGCACGACAGCACGATCATGATCAGGAAGGCAAAGGCCCAGGACGGCACGTCGGGGTACCAGGCGTGCAGGATATCGGCACCGGCGATTGCCTCGACCGGAATGATCAGTACCCAGAACCACCAGTACAGCCAGCCGATGGTGAAGCCTGCCCATGGCCCGATGGCCCGCCCGGCGTAGGTGGAGAACGAGCCGCTGTTGGGGTCGGCGATGGCCATTTCGCCGAGCATGCGCATCACCAGCAGCACCAGCAGGCCGGTAATCATGTAGGAGATGAGGATGGCCGGACCGGCCTTGGCGATGGCGTTGGACGAACCGATGAACAAACCGGCGCCGATGATGCCGGCGATGGAGATCATCGAGACCTGACGCGAGGTCAGGCCGTGCTTGAGCGAGCGTTGCGGTTTTTCTTGTAGGGACGACATGGTTGCCTCTCTGGCCAATGCCTGCTGCACCTGGTTGCGCGATGACCGCGCAGGTCAGGCCAAGGTCTTCATGGAAAGTGTGCGGCAGCAGAAATGTAAGGAGCCGTTATTGTTTTTTGGGCATCAAACGTAATGTAACGGGTACTGATCGGCCTCTTTTCGATAAGTTTCGGACGCACTTTTCCCGGTCCCTCGGGGCATCGAAACTAGCAGTTGAAATGATTGACGCAGGTCAGTATTAATCTGCGAACAGGCTGCTTACAAACGACCTTTTATCACCACATGATTCCTCCATGGAATGAACTCAGTCCTTTTCATCTGCCCGGTGCCCTCGATGTCCAAGCGTTTGATGCCCTCCACCACCACCCTGCAATGCTTCGAGGCGGCGGCCCGCCACCTGAGCTTCACCCGCGCCGCGCAGGAGCTGCACCTGACCCAGAGCGCGGTGAGCAAGCAGGTGGCGCAACTCGAGGAGATGCTCTGCCACAACCTGTTCCAACGCGTGCGCCGGCGCCTGCACCTGACCCCTGCAGGCTCGCTGTACCTGGCCGAGGTGAACAAGATCCTCACCCAGCTGGACATCTCCAGCCGCTACATCCTGACCTACGGCGGCGAGACCCAGGTGCTGACCGTCGCCACCCAGCCCACCTTCGGCGCACGCTGGCTGGTGCCCAACCTGCACGGTTTCAGCCGGCAGCACCCGAACATCCATCTGGACATCAAGAGCGAGCTGGAACCCTTCGACCTGCTCAACAACAAGGCCGACATCGCGTTTTTCTTCGGCCAGGGCACCTGGCCGGGGGCCACCTGCATCGAGCTGTTCCATGAAGAGGTGGTGCCGGTGTGTCACCCCGAGCTGATCGCGGCAGCGCTGCCACGCAGCGCCGAAGACCTCGCCCGCCACCCCTTGCTGCAATGCACCTCGCGCCCGGAGGCCTGGCACGAGTGGTTCCTGCAGCAGGACCTGCAGTCCCAGCACAGCTACCACGGGCCGCGCTTCGACACCTTCTACCTGTGCATCCGCGCGGCCCAGGCCGGCTGCGGCATCGCCCTGGTGCCACGCTACCTGGTGGCCGAAGAACTGGCCGAGGGCAAGCTGGTGGTGGCCTGGGCGCACACCATGCCCAGCGAGGGCGCGCACTTCATCGCCCATGCCGAGCATGCGGCGCAGGTGCCGAAGGTGAAGGCGTTCGTCGAGTGGATACAGGGCAGGATCACGATTTGACGGAATGATTGCTCGACTTTATTTCGCTTGTGGCGTTTGCCGGATGTTGGCTTAGATATATAAAAACTTCCGTCACCCAGGTACTTGCCCATGACGCACGAAACAATCAGCCGATCTCTTTCCATTGTGCATCCCATTACACTTTCACACGGGCGCAATGCCCAGGTGTGGGATACCGATGGCAAGCACTACATCGACTTCGTGGGCGGTATCGGCGTACTCAACCTGGGGCATTGCAACCCGGCGATCGTCAGCGCCATCCAGCACCAGGCCACGCAACTGACCCATGCGGCGTTCAACGCCGTCCCGCACGGGCCCTATGTGCAGTTCATGCAACGCCTGGAAGCGTTCGTGCCACTGAGCTACCCGATGGCAGGCATGCTCACCAACAGTGGCGCCGAGGCGGCGGAGAACGCCTTGAAAGTGGCCCGCGCCGCCACCGGGCGCACGGCGGTGGTGGCCTTCGATGGCGGCTTCCACGGACGTACCCTGGCCACGCTCAACCTCAATGGCAAGGTGGCACCCTACAAGCAGAAGGTCGGCGTGCTGCCCGGCCCGGTGTTCCACCTGCCCTACCCCAGCGCCGACAACGGCGTGACCGGCGAGCAGGCGATGCAGGCGCTGGAGCGCCTGTTCAGCGTCGAGATCGACGTCAACGAAGTGGCCTGCTTCATCTTCGAGCCGGTGCAGGGCGAAGCCGGCTTCCTGGCAATGGACCCCACCTTTGCCCAGGCCCTGCGCACGTTCTGCGATGCACACGGCATCCTGATCATCATCGACGAGATCCAGTCGGGCTTTGGCCGCACCGGCCAGCGCTTCGGCTTCCCGCGGCTGGGCATCGAGCCGGACCTGCTGCTGTTGGGCAAGAGCATTGCCGGCGGCGTGCCGCTGGGCGCGGTGGTAGGCCGGCGCGAGCTGATGGCCAGCCTGCCCAAGGGTGGCCTGGGCGGCACCTATTCGGGCAACCCGCTGGCCTGTGCGGCAGGGTTGGCGACCCTGGAACTGATGAGCGATGCCAACCTGGCGACCTGGGGCGAGCTGCAGGAGCGCGCCATCGTCGGGCGTTATGAAGCGTGGAAGGCCCGCGGGTTGACGCCGTACCTCGGGCGCCTGACCGGTGTGGGCGCCATGCGCGGCATCGAGCTGGTCACGCCACAAGGCAAACCGGCCACCGCGCAGCTGGCCGAGGTGCTGGAGAAGGCACGCGCGGCCGGGCTGCTGCTGATGCCGGCGGGCAAGGCGCGGCACATCATCAGGTTGCTGGCGCCATTGACCGCCGAGGCAGACGTGCTGGAGCGCGGGCTGGATATCCTGGAGCGCTGCCTGGCAGAACTGTCATAAAACTGACCCGCCCGCTGATCACGACCTCCCATCCCGTGTCTTGATGCCATAGCCAGCAATCCGTACGTGCGCCCGCGCGTCACGGAGGCTGGCCAGCCGACAAGTGCTTTTGCCCAGCGCAATCAGGCTTTATCCTGCATCGTTTCGCACGCTGGCCCTGGGAGTTCCAATGTACATCGATGTACCGCGCCGCCTGGTGTTCTTCGACAAGGACGACACCGTTCGCCCGCCCTGCCTCGTGCAGTACCATCCCGACACCGGCACCCTGAGCCGGCCGGCTTTCGCCCAGCCCGACGACAGCGTGTGGGACATCGCGCGCGACCAACGCCGCATCGCGCTGAGCGGGGTCAAGTGGCTGGTGGTGCGCGGGGCCAGCCGCTCGCGGCTGAACCTTGTGCACGACGGCGCGCCGCTGCATGCAACCCAGAACCTGCTGTCGTACTGGGCACGCTTCGACCCCAGCGCCCGCTACGCGCTGGTCAGCGTGGCCAATGGCAAGAAACGCCCGGTGATCATCGACCTGGACAGCGGTGAACACAGCGACCCTGTGGAGCGTGACGTGGACGCCAGGTTCGGCAGCATCGACCCGCTGCAGGGCAGGCTCTGGGCCCCCGACGAGCGTGCCCGCAATGGCGTGCTGACGGTCGATTGCGCCAGCGGCGAAGTCGGCAGGGTCAGCGTGCCGCTGGAGGCAAAGGTGCGCAGCCTGCGCTTTTCCCGCGACGGGCAGTACCTGTTCGTGACCGGGGAAAACAACCGGCTGTTGTGCTGCGACCGCGAGGGCGCAACGGTATGGACCAAGGACGTCAGTGCGTATGGCCATGTCGGCTCGGGCCGGATCCTGTTCAACGAATCCGGCAGCCACCTGTGCCTGCCGACCTCGCCCACCGACAGCTCCACGCTCGCCGGCAATCTCATCATCGCAACCGCCACCGGCCATACCGAGACCACCATCATGCCCAAGGCGCGACTGGCCGCTGACTGGTTTGGCGACCATGTGCTGAGCCATCGTGGCGAGGTGGTGGACTTCTTCACCGGCGCCATCGTGGCCAAGCTGGACCTGGCCAGCCCCTGCTGATCGTCACCTGACCCGCCCCTTCAACGGCCCCCGCCGCCCCGTGTGCTAGCGTCTATGGGTGGCCTGCGCCTTGCGCACGGCCACGCCCATAAGAAATCAAGACCTGACCGACTGATGACGGGTGAGCCATGCAACTGCGAATCAACCAGACGACCTACGAGGTCGATGCTGACGCGGACACGCCCCTGCTGTGGGTGATCCGCGATGACCTGGGCCTGACCGGTACCAAGTACGGCTGCGGCCTGGCCCAGTGCGGCGCCTGCTCGGTGCTGGTGGACGGCGCCGTGGTGCGTGCCTGCGTGACCCCGGTGGCCGGCGTGGTGGGGCGCGAAATCACCACCATCGAAGCCGTGGAGGCCGACGCCGTGGGCAAGCGCGTGGTCAGCGCCTGGGTCAAGCACCAGGTGGCCCAGTGCGGTTACTGCCAGTCGGGCCAGGTGATGGCGGCCACCGCCCTGCTCAAGCACACCCCGCACCCGAGCGATGCCCAGATTGCTGCCGCAATGGTCAACCTGTGCCGTTGCGGCACCTACAACGCCATCCATGCCGCCGTGCACGACGTGGCCGCCGCGCAGGAGAACGCCTGATGAACGACAGCCTGCGCGTTACCGGCGTGGCCCAGCCCTTCCCTGTGGGCGAGCCGGTCAATATCTCGCGCCGCAGCTTTCTGCTGGCAAGCGCCGGCACGGCAGTGGGCGCACTGGTGCTGGGCTTCGGCCTGCCCCTGGGACTGAGCCGTGTGCAGGCCGCCACGGGCAACGCAGCGGCGCCCGGCACCCAGGTGCCGGCCTTCCTGGAGATCCGCCCGGACGGCCGCATCCGCCTGCTCAGCCCGTTCATGGAGGGCGGCCAGGGCATCTTCACGGCCATGGCGCAGATCGTGGGCGAAGAGCTCGATGCCGACCCCGCCACCTTTTTGATCGACAGCGCACCGCCCGGCGAGCAGTACGTGGTGATGGACAACGGCATGCGTATCACCGGCGGCAGCATGTCGGTGCGCACCAGCTACCCGACCATGCGCCGCCTCGGCGCCCTGGCCCGCGCCATGCTGCTGCAGGCCGCTGCCGAGCGCCTGGGCGTGCCGGTGGGCGACCTGAGCACCGAGCCCGGCCGGGTGATACACGCCGCGTCGGGGCGCACGCTGGGCTATGGCGAACTGGCAGCCCAGGCCATGGACCTGCCCGTGCCAGACCCTGCCAGCGTGACGCTGCGCGACCCCAGCCAGTTCCGCTGGATCGGCAAGCCGGTGCAACGGGTGGACGCCTATGACAAGTCCACCGGCAAGGCCGTGTACAGCATCGACGTGAAGGTCGATGGCATGCTGCATGCCGCGGTGCAGCATGCACCACGCCTGGGCATGCGCGTGGGCGAGCTGCGCAACGAGGCGCAGGTGAAAGCCATGAAGGGCGTGCATTCGGTGCATCGGCTGCCCGGTGCGGTGGCCGTGGTGGCCGAGCGCTGGTGGCACGCCAAGCGCGCGGTGGAGGCCGTACAGGTGCAGTGGCTGGAGGCATCGGCCGACTCGAAGGTGCGCCAGATGCCTGCGGACTTTTCCAGCGACGCCTTTCGCGACCAGTTGGCCGCGGCCACCGGCCCGGCCCGCGACGAAGAGAATGAAGGCGACTTCGGCAAAGCCTTTGCCGACGCCGCCACCCAGGTGGAGGCCACCTACCACAACCAGTTCCTCAACCATGCGCAGCTGGAGCCGCCTTCGGCCCTGGCGCGCTTCAACCCCGACGGCACGCTGGAGGTGTGGCTGCCCAACCAGGCGCCCGACATGTTCCGCGCCGACATGGCCAAGCGCACCGGCCTGGACCCGGCGCAGATCACCCTGCACTCGCCGCTGCTGGGCGGCTTTTTCGGCCGCCACTTTCTGTACGACAGCGCCAACCCCTACCCGCAGGCGATCCAGCTGGCCAAGGCAGTCGGGCGCCCGGTCAAGCTGATCTGGAGCCGCGAAGAGGAGTTTCTGCGTGACGCGCTGCGCCCCATGGCCGTGGTCAAGTTCCGCGCCGCACTCGACGCCCAGGGCCTGCCGGTGGCCATCGAGGCAGTCAGCGCCACCGAAGGCCCCACCGAAGCCATCGCCGGCAAGCAGGGCGAGAAAATCGACCCCACTGCACTCGAAGGGCTGTCGGGCAAGACCTACGCCATCCCCAGCAAACGTATCGCCCAGGTCTATGTGAAAGGCCCGGCGATGCTCGGTTACTGGCGTTCGGTGGGCAACTCGCTGAATGACTTCTTCTATGAGGCGTTCCTCGATGAACTGGCCGACAAGGGCAAGCAGGACCCGTTCGAACTGCGCCTGCACCTGCTGCGCGACAACCAGCGCCTGACCAACCTGCTGCAGGCGGTGGGCGATCTGTCCGGTGGCTGGAAGCGCGGCCCGTTCACCGCCGAGGACGGCTCGCGGCGCGCGCGGGGTGTAGCCATGGCCTCGCCGTTCGGCTCGGAGGCGGCGGTGATCGCCGAGGTGTCCATCGAGCAGGGCCAGGTGAAGGTGCACGATATCTGGGAGGCCATCGACCCCGGCAGCATCGTCAACCCGGCGATCATCGAGGCGCAGGTCAATGGCGCGGTGTCGCTTGGGCTGTCGCAGGCACTGGTGGAGGAAGCGGTGTACGTGAACGGCCAGCCGCGCGCGCGCAACTATGACCTGTACCCGATCCTGTCGGCGCAGCGCATGGCGCGGGTGCATGTACGCATCGTCGAGAGCGGCGCGAAGATGGGCGGTATCGGCGAGCCGCCATTGCCGGCGGTGGCCCCGGCGGTGGCCAATGCGGTGGCGCACCTGACCGGCCAGCGCATCCGCAGCATGCCGCTGTCGCGCTACACCTTCAGCTAGGCCTCGATCAGGGACACCGCGCACATGACCAAGAGTCGACTCGCAACAACGCTGGGCTGTTTCGCGCTGCTTTGCCTCGTCATCGCAGCCGTGCTGGCCTGGTACGTGACCCGCACGCCGGCGTCGCCCTTCGCTGCCCAGGCCAGTGCCGCACCGCCAGACCCGGCCCTGGTGCAACGCGGCGAGTACGTGGCGCGGCTGGGCGACTGCGTGGCCTGCCACAGCCTGCCAGAGGCGGCGCCGTTTACCGGCGGGCTGAAGATGGCCACCCCGCTGGGCGCGATCTACGCCACCAACATCACCGCCGACCGCGCCACCGGCATCGGCGCCTACAGCCTGGCCGACTTCGACCGCGCCGTGCGCCATGGGGTGACCCCGGACAGTCGCCGGCTGTACCCGGCCATGCCCTACCCCTCGTACGCCAAGCTCAGTGACGACGATATCCGCGCGCTGTATGCCTTCTTCATGCACGGGGTGAGCCCGGCGGCGCAGGCCAACAAGCCCAGCGAAATCCCCTGGCCACTGAACCTGCGCTGGCCGATTGCGCTGTGGAACGGCCTGTTCACCGACCCCGCGCCCTACCCGGCCAAGCCGGACCAGGATGCGCAGTGGAACCGCGGCGCCTACATCGTGCAGGGGCCGGGCCACTGCGGCAGTTGCCATACGCCGCGCGGCCTGGCCTTCAACGAGAAGGGCCTGAGCGAGGCCAGCAAGACGTACCTGGCCGGCGGGCTGCTGGATGGCTGGTATGCGCCGAGCCTGCGCAACGACCCCAACACCGGGCTTGGGCGCTGGAACGAGGCGGATATCGTCAGCTTCCTCAAAAACGGGCGCAACCGGCACGCGGTGGTGTACGGCTCGATGACCGAGGCGTTCAACAACTCCACGCAGTTCATGAGCGACGAAGACCTGGGCGCGATCGCGCACTACCTCAAGTCGCTGCCCGGCGACCCCAGCCGCGACGGGCCGGCATGGCAGTACCAGGCGAGCGAGCTGTCGGCCGCATCCACGGCCCCCGGCGCCCACACCTACGTGAGCCGCTGCGCGACCTGCCATGGCCTGGACGGGCGCGGCCAGGCCGAGTGGATGCCACCCCTGGCCGGCGCCACCTCGGCGCTGGCCGGGGAGGACGCATCGGCCATCAACATCACCCTGAACGGCTCGCAGCGCATCGTCGCCGCGGGCGTGCCGGACGCCTACCGCATGCCGGCATTTCGCGAACAGCTGTCGGACCGGGAAATTGCCGAGGTGCTGAGTTTTGTGCGCAGCACCTGGGGCAATCACGGTGGCGCGGTAGAGGCCAAGGCGGTGGGCAAGCTGCGCGAGCACACCGGGCCGGCCAGCAGCAACCCGATCATCTTGCAGATGCGTTGAGCATCACTACCAGGAAGCCCCCATGCCATTGCAACGCCTGTCGAGGACACCCCATGGAAAGCATTGACCTGCTGGTGCTGCGAACTGCCCGGGAGTGGCTTGCCGGCGGCGAGCGCTGCCTGCTGGCCACCGTGGTGCGCACCTGGGGCTCGTCGCCGCGACCGGTGGGCTCGATGATGGTGCTCAGGCAGGACGGGCGCGCGGTGGGCAGTGTGTCGGGCGGGTGCATCGAGGACGACCTGATTGACCGGTACAGCAGCCTCCATGGCGGGCCGGGGATACCCGGCGGCGCGCCACAGGTGGTGCGCTACGGCGTGAGTGCGGACGAGGCGCACCGGTTCGGCCTGCCATGTGGCGGCACCCTGGAACTGGTGCTGGAGTTCGCACCCTGCGCGCAGGCGCTGGGCCGTTTGCTGGCGCTGCTTGATGAGGGAGTACTGATGCGCCGCGAGCTTGACCTGGCCTCGGGTGAGGTGACGGTGCAGGCCGACCAGCCCCATGCACCGTTCAGCTTCGATGGGCAGCGGCTGAGCAACCCGCTGGGGCCGGCTTACCGGATGCTGCTGATCGGCGCCGGTGTGCTGGCCGAGTACGTGGCGGTGATGGCGCTGTTCAACGGGTTCAAGGTGTCGGTATGTGATCCGCGGCCGGAGCACATGGACGTGTGGACGGTCGCCGGGGTAGAGAAGCTGATGGGCATGCCGGACGACGTGGTGCGCGCGTTTGCGGTGGATGCTCGCACCTGCGTGATTGCCCTGAGCCATGACCCCAGGCTGGATGACCTGGCGCTGATCGAAGCGCTGCGCGGGCCGGCGATGTACATCGGGGCGATTGGCTCGCGGCGCAACAGCGAGAGCCGCCGCCAGCGCTTGATCGGGCATTTTGGCCAGACGCCGGAATCGCTGCGGCGCCTGCATGGGCCCATCGGGCTCTACATCGCCAGCAAGACCCCAGGGGAGATTGCGGTGAGCGTGATGGCCGAGGTGCTGGCGGTGAAGAACGGCGTGCCCCTGCCCGGCGCTGTCGGCGCGGGGCCGACCCAGCCCCAGGTGGAGCACCCGCCACTGACTCAGGCATCGTGTTGTGCGCACCCAGGGTGACTGCATCGCCCTGGTGCTGGCTGCAGGCCGTGCCCCGCGCGTTGGGCCCCCCCACCCCCCCGCCCGCCGGGGGGCGGGGGCACCCCGGCGG